>CAZVDW010000212.1:0-2395 GCA_964625645.1 uncultured Rhodospirillaceae bacterium | reverse complement strand
CCGGCTCCGCGGTCTGCCGCAGGCGCCCCCAGGTGACGTCGTCAAGGGGCCGCAACGTGGCGCCGGGCGGCGCCGCGGCGTGAATGCGGAAGCGCCGGTCCCAGCTTTCGCCGAGCGCGCTGCGGCGTGCAATGGCGCCGGCCTCGCGGCAAATCAGCAGCCGCCGATCGGCCAGGGGCAGAATGCGGCAGCCGCCGAGGGTGCGGGCGGCGGGCTGCGCCAGCGCCGCGACGAGACGGGCAAGGCTTTGCCGCCCTGGCGCATAGGCGGCGCCGCCGAGAGAGAGCAGAATGCGGCCCAGCGCCTTGCCCGCGTCGCCCGGGCCGGCGGCAAGCAAGGCCGCCAAGTCGATTTCAGCGCTGCCGGCGGGCGACAGTCGCACCGTGCGCGCCAAAAGCCCGGCAATATGCCAGTCATCGTCCCGCCGGCGCCTGCCTTGCGCCGCGGCCTCGGCGCAGAGAGGTGCGGTGGCAGCGGCGATGGCCTGGCGGGCACGGATGCGCGCGAAAGCCGTGTCGCGGTTCGACGGGTCCTCGATCCAGGACAGTCCTGCCTCTGCGAGGGTCGCGCGCAGCCGCGCACCTGGCACACCGAGCAGCGGGCGCAGCAGACGCACGCCGTCGCGCTCCGCGATGGCAGGCATGCCGGCAAGCCCGGCGGGGCCACTGCCGGCCTCACGGCGCAGCCAGACGGTCTCCGCCTGATCCCCGGCGTGGTGGGCAAGCAGCAGATGCAGCAGGCCCTCGCGGCGGCAGGCTTCGAGCAGCAGGGCATAGCGGGCCTCGCGCGCGGCGGCCTGGATGCCGCGGCTCGGCTTCTCGCCCGGCCAGACAAGCAGCCGCGCCTCGATGCCGAGATCGGTCAGGCGTCTGCATGTCACCGCCGCCTCGGCACCGGACTCGGGCCGCAGACCATGATCCACCACCAGGGCGATCAGGCGCCCGCCGCGGCCCGCGGCCCAGCGCCCGGCAAGCATGGCAAGGCAGAGGCTGTCGGCGCCGCCCGAGACGGCCGCCGCCATGACCGGTGCGGTCTCGAACGGCCCCAGGGGCTCGATCAGGGGGGTGAAATCGGCGTCGGTAAGCGCCGACGTCAGCTGCAGTTCGCCTCGGCGCGCACCACCGGCAGACGGTCGGCGATATGAGCCGGCGCGCTGACAAGCTCGCGCATCAGGCGCTCATAGGTGGCGCAGGCCTCGCGGTTCTTGCCCATGGCGGCGAAGGCCATGCCGAGCTTGAGCAGGCTGTCGGCGGCCTTGTTGCCATCGGGAAATGCCTTGTAGCCGCGCGCGAAGGCAACCGCGGCATTCTGGTGATCGCCCTGCTTCATGAAGATCTCGCCGATCCAGAAATGGGCGTTGCCAGCAAGTGGATCATCGGGATGGGCGTCGATGATGGCCTGGAAGCCGGCCTGGGCGGAGGCGTAGTCGGTCTGGCTCAGCAGTTGAATGGATTGGCTGTAGGTATCGGTCACCGGTTGGTCCACCGCTGGCGTCACCACGGCAACATCGGTGCCCTCCGCCGGGATGGTGCCGAGCACGCTATCACCACTCTCGACAACCACGGTCTCCGGCGGGGTATCGGGCGCAACAGCATCCGCAACAGGGGCCGGAGCCGGCGCTTCCGCCAAGCGCTGTTCGATCGCCGCCAGGCGGGCATCGGTATCGGCCGCCAGAACCTCGACCCGGTCGCCGATCTGGCGCAGGGCGAAACGCGCCTCCTCGACCTGGCCGGTGAGCTGGCGCAATTGGTCTTCGAGCTCAGCGAAGCGCACCTCCTGGTGCGCTGCCGTCTCGCCACCGCCTTCGCCAGCCGTGAGGGCGCTTTCGGGCACCCCGGCCGTGGCGAGCTGACGCGTGATCAGCCCGAGATCACGCTCGAGGCGCTCCAGGCGGTCGACCAGCGCGCCGAGGCTGAGGTCCTGGGCGGCGACGGGCGCCGCGGCGATAAGCAAGGCAGCGGCAAGCAATGCCGCCAGATTAGCTCGGAAAGCTTTCATGTCGTCTCACTCGGCCGGATTGTAACCGCTCCGATACTGCCAGCGGATCGTGGCCAGAGTAAGGCGCGGCGGCGGGCGCAGGAGACGCGCCCGCCAAAGTCCGCCAACTCAGTTGATGCTCGAGATGCCGGCCCGGTTCTGGGCCCAGGCGGCCTCGGTGTGACCGAGCACGATGGGCCGCTCCTTGCCATAGGAGATGGTGCGAATGCGCGAGGCATCGACGCCGAGCGAAACCAGGAAATTCTTCGCCGCCGTCGCGCGCCGCTCGCCGAGCGCCAGGTTGTATTCACGCGTGCCACGCTCGTCGCAATGCCCGGCGATGGTGATCGTCAGGTTTGGGCTGGCAGCCAGGAACTGGGCCTGGCGACGCAGCGTCGCCTGGCCGTCCGGGCGCACA
>CAZVDW010000211.1:0-6365 GCA_964625645.1 uncultured Rhodospirillaceae bacterium | reverse complement strand
GATGGCGGCGACGCGAATGCCGCCGACATGCACCCAGGTCCCCGTGGTCAGCTTGAAATCCTCGACCACGCGGCCGTCGAACTGGATGCCTTTCGTCGGGTCGTCGGGATCGGCCAGCGCCCCGGCATCGCCGATCTTGTAGAAGCCTTCCTCGTCGAACGCGGCTTCGGTCAAATCCGGGCGCTTGAGATAGCCGGGGAAGACCATCGGCCCGCGCACCCGCATTTCCATCTTGCCGCCGGCCGGGACCATCTTGACCGCGGCGCCCGGCAACGGCAGGCCGATGACGCCCGGCTTCTCCAATTCCCAGGTCAGGTTGGTGATGCCGGGTGCGGTCTCGGTGGCGCCCCAGCCCGTCAGCATCAGCAGACGCCGGCCCGTGGTCTCGCGCGCCAAAGCCTGCATGCGGTGCCACAGATCCTCCGGCAGAACGGCGCCGGCATAGGTGGCGAATTCCAGTTCGGCAAAGAACTTTCGACATAAAGTGGGATCGCGCTCCATGGCCGGCACCAGCATGGCATAGCCCACCGGCACGCTGTAATAGTTGGTCGGCGAGACATCCTGAAGATTGCGCAGGGTGGCTTCGAACATGCCTGGCTGCGGCCGGCCCGCATCGATATAGAGCGTGCCCTGATTGCGGATGACGCCGTGCAGGATGGCATTGCCGCCATAGGTGTGGTTCCACGGCAACCAATCGAGCAGCACGGGCGGTTTCTGCGGCCCTCCCGGGCGCATTTGCGTCGACATCTGTTGGTTGGCGCAGAGCATGTCGTGGGTGTTGATCACGCCCTTCGGCATGCCCGTCGAGCCCGAGGTGAAGAGGTATTTGGCCACGCTATCCGGGCCGACGGCGGCAAATGCCTTTTCCACCGCCTCGGTAGGCCCGGTGGCCAGCAGCGGCGCCACACCGTCTTCGCCGACGACTGCCTCGGCACCGTTCGCACAGGCCACGGCAAGGGCGGCCTCGAAGCGCGGGTCGGAGGCATAGACCAGCGCCGGCTCGACCAGGTCGCGGACATGGGCGAGCTTGGCGAAGTCCTGCGACATCAGCGAATAGGCGACCGAGACCGGCGCCACCGGAATGCCCACCTGCATGGCGGCCAGCGTCAAGGTGGCATGGTCGATGCTGTTGCCGGAGAGGATCATCAAGGGCTTGTCCTGGCGCAAGCCCTTGTCGAGCAGGGCCTGGGCGACGCTGTCGCAGCGGGCCTGCATGTCACCATAGGTCAGCTTGCGCCAGCTGTCCTCGCCATCGCGCTCGGCCAGGAAAACGCGCCCGGGAACGGCAGCGGAGGCATCGCGCAGTATGGCACCGAAGCGTTGCTCGTAGGGCTCCAGAGGCACAGGCGAGGAAAGCACGAGGCTGCCGTCATCGCGGCGCTCCACAGCCACTTGTGGCTCGAGGAACTCGGCCAATACCGCCGGTGCGTCGGATCGGATCTCACTCATATTTGCGCCTCCATCGCTTGCCACAGGGTGCGCGGCCCGGCCCTGGCGGTCAAGGCTCGCCCGGCTTCCGCGTGCGAACGAACGGCAGCAGCAGAATGGTCGCTGCTCCCATCACGGCCGCCATCAAGGTGACATCGTTATAGGCCCGGATCAGGGCCTCGCGCTGGGCGATCTCGGAGATCAGCACGATGCCGGCGCGCGAGGCCTCCGGCGAGACACCATGCAGGGAGTGGAACAGGCTCTCCGCCGTCGGCAGGGCGAGGCCTTGGCCATCGCGCCCGGCCGGCGTGGCCGCGGCCATCTCGGCATAGTGCACGCGGGTGCGCACGATGACCGCGAAATTGATGACGGCCACGCCGATAGCGCCACCAAGGCGCATGACCAGGGCAAACAGGGCGCTGCCGTTCTTCACGCGCTCGGGCGGCAGGGAGCCGAGTGCCATGGTGACCAGGGCAAGCCAGCAGAGCTGGCTGAAGAAGCCGCGCAGGGCTTGCGGCAGCCACAATTGCGCGAAGCCCCACTCGGCGGTGAGCGAGCCCTGCAACCAGGTGCCAAGGCAAAACCCGCCCATACCCGCTGCCGCGACGAGGCGGGGTGACACGAAGCGAAGAAAGACGCCGGCGATGCCCCCCGATATGACCATCGTGATGCCCAGCACGGCCGTCACCAAGCCGATGAAGACGGTATCGGCGCCGCGCACCGTGGAAAGGTAGAGCGGCAGGATGAAGATGGAGAGATAGAACAGGCCGCCATAGGCGCCGATGCCGAAGCAGGCGATGGTGAAATTGCGGTTGCCGAAAAGCCGCAGGTCGGTGAGGGGGTCGCGGGCGGCAAACTGACGCCAGACGAAAAGATAGCCGGACACGAGGGCGACAACGCCAAGGCCGACAATGAGCTCGGAATCGAGCCAATCGCGCCGATGGCCTTCCTCGAGCACCACGAGCAGGGTCGCCAGCGCGATCACCGCGAGCGTGATGCCGGGAAGATCGATGCGTCGGGCCAGGCTCCAATCCGCCTTGTCGAAGCGCATCGTCACGTTGCCGATCACCATCAGCGGCAGCGAGAAGGGCAGGCTGATCCAGAACAGCCAGCGCCAGCCCAGGGCATCGGTGATCCAGCCGCCCAGCGCCGGGCCCACGGCGATCGAGGAGACGCCGAAAACCGAGACGGCCATGATGATGACGGGGTGCAGGCGTCGCGGGAATGCCAGGTAGCAGATGGCGATCGCCATCGGCATCATCGCGCCGCCGCAAAACCCTTGTGCCGCGCGCGCAACGATCATCGATTCTATGCTGGTCGCCGTGGCGCAGCCGATAGAGGCCAGCGAGAACCCGGCAAGGCACCAAGTGAACAGCCAGCGCGTCGACATCAGGCGCGACAGCCAGGCGCAAAGCGGGATCATGATGACCTCGGCCGTCAGCGATGCCGTCAGCACCCAGCTGATCTGGTCGGGGCCGGCCGCCAGGCCGCCTTGAATCTCGCGGTACGACGAGCCCACGATCTGGATATTGACCAGGGTTAGGAAGGTGCCGAATACGAGCACGGCAAACCCGATCCACGTGCGCGCATCGAGCACCCGTCCATCGGCGCCGTTCTCACCGCTCTCTGCCCCTAGCTTGGCCAATCAGCCGACATCCTATAAAACCCGTTTAACTCGACACGATGCCGGAGAGGCCCCCAAATGCGCCGAGCCTTCGTTTCCGCCGCCATTCGCACGTTCGCGGCAATGGCGGTCTGCTCCCTGTCGGTCGCCGCGCTGGCCGACGAGGAGACCGACAGCGACGATTGGCCCTGGGGTCAACCGGTGGCCGAAGAGCTGTCTGGAAGCATCATTCTGGAGAGCCGGCTCTTCCTCAATCCGCCCCGCTGGCCCGGACAGGACCGCCACGCCGCCGCCCTGGCCCTGCAGCCCGAGTTCTACATGGAATGGGACGACTATACGAGCCTGACCATCGAGCCCTTCGCGCGCCTCGACAACACCGATGGCAGCCGCAGCCATTTCGACATGCGCGAAGCCTATTTGCAGATCGTGCGTGACGATTGGGAGCTGGGTGTCGGCATCGGCAAGGTTTTCTGGGGTGTCACCGAGTCCCAGCATCTGGTCGATATCGTCAACCAGACCGACGCCATCGAGAACCTCGACATGGAGGACAAGCTCGGCCAGCCGATGCTCAACCTCACCTTCATCCGCGACTGGGGCTATGTCGACGTTATCTATATGCCGTATTTCCGCGACCGCACCTTTCCCGCCCGCCGCGGCAGATTCCGCGGCGCGGTGGTCGTCGACGATACCCAGACCGCTTACGAATCCGGGGCCGGGCGCTGGCACCCGGATTTCGCCTTGCGCTGGTCCAATTCGATCGGCAATTGGGATGTCGGCGCCTATGCCTTCCACGGCACCAGCCGCGAGCCGACCCAGGCCGTCGGCTTCAACGATCGCTTCGAGCTGGTGCTGATCCCGACCTACGAGATCATCAATCAGCTCGGCACCGACATCCAGTACACCACCGGCGCCTGGCTGTGGAAGCTCGAGGCCTTGTACCGGCAGGGCCAGAAGAACCGGCTTGGGCGCGAGCAGAACTATACCGCCATGGTCGGCGGTTTCGAATACTCGTTCTATGGCGTGATGGACAGCAATGCGGATCTTGGCCTGCTGATGGAATATGCCCGCGACAGCCGGCTCAACAAATCGAACAGCGGCTTCCAGAACGACATCTTCGCCGGTGCGCGCTTCGCGCTCAACGATGCCCAGGACACGGACCTGCTGGCGGGCGTGATCATCGATCTCAGCACGCGTACGCGCATGTTCAGCCTGGAGGCCAACCGCCGCATCGGCGAGAGCTTCAAGCTGACCCTGGAGGCGCGCCTGTTCACCGACGTCGACGCGGCCGACATTCTCGACGGCTTCCGCGACGACGACATGATTCAACTCGAGCTTGGCTACTACTTCTGACGGCAAGGGGGATAGATCGTGAGCGATAGCACCACCGGCACGGAGCTGCCGGAACGCAAGCCGTATGCCTATGGCGAATGGATCGTGCGCAATCGCTGGTGGGTCATTCTCGCCAGCCTGCTCAGCGTGGCGGCGGTCGGCTTTGGCCTAAGCAAGGTCAGCATCTCGACCGACTTGCGTATCTACTTCGCCGCCGACAATCCCCAATACAATATCTACGAGGCGATCGAGAACACCTACGTCCGCAACGACAACATGCTCTACGTGTTGGCGCCGAAGGACGGCAACGTGTTCACGCGCGAGACGCTGGCGGTGCTCGAAGAGCTGACCGAGGCGTCGTGGCAGATGCCGCACTCGCTGCGCGTCGACTCGATCACCAATTATCAGTGGAGCCGGGCCAACGGCGACGACCTCGTCGTTACCGACCTGGTGGAAGACGCCGCCACATTGAGCGACGAGGATCTCGTACGCATCCGCGATGTGGCGATGGCCGAGCCGCTCTTGGTCAACGGGCTGGTATCCGACCGCGGCCATGTCGCCTCGGTCAATATCACCATTCTCAAGCGCGGCTCCAAGGGCGTGGTCGGCAATGTCATGCGTCACGTGCACCAGACCGTGGCCAAGCTCGAGGAAGAGCATCCCGAGATCGAGATTTATACCGCGGGCAGCATCCCCAGCGATGCCACTTTCGGCATCGCCGCGTTCCAGGAGTTCGAGACGCTTTGGCCGATGGTCTTTCTGGTCATTCTGGTGGTCCTCGGCGTGACCCTGCGGGCGGTGTTCGGCACCGTGCTCGCCATGCTGGGGATCTTCATGACCGCGATAGTCGCCTTGGGCGCCACCGGCTGGATGGGCATGCCGCTCAACCCCACCACCATCAAGGCGCCCATCCTGCTGCTGTCGCTGGCGGTGGCGCACAGCGTTCACATTCTGGTCACGCTCTATCAGGAGATGCGGCGCGGGCGGGCGAAGCGCGATGCGATCGTCGAATCCCTGCGCGTCAACATGCAGCCGGTCGCCATCACCAGCCTGACCACGGCGATCGGCTTCCTGGCGCTCAATTTCTCCGACGCGCCGCCGTTCCGCGAGCTCGGCAATATCGTCGCCTTCGGCATGGTCGCCGCGTTCGCCTATTCGGTGACCTTCGTGCCGGCCGTGATGGCGGTGCTGCCGATCCGCGTGCGCGCACGCAGCCGCACCCGGCCGCCCCTGATGGACCGCTTCGCCAGCTTCGTCATCGGCAACAAGACCGCCATCTTCTGGGGTATGTCGGCGGTCATCGTCATCGTATCGTCGGGCATGTCGCGGATAGAGCTCGACGACAATTTCATCGAGTATTTCGATGAGCGCTACGAGTTCCGCCGCAACGCCGATTTCGTGCAGGCGAACCTAACCGGCCTGAACGTCATTGAATATTCGCTCTCGGCCGGCGAGGAGGGCGGTATCAGCAGGCCCGACTATCTGGCCAAGCTCGACGCCTTTACCGCCTGGTATCGCCAGCAGCCGACCGTGGTCAACGTCAACAGCATCAGCGAGATATTCAAGCGCCTGAACAAGAACATGCACGGTGACGAGGCCGAGTGGCATCGCGTGCCCGAGGACCGTGCCCTGGCGGCGCAATATCTGCTGCTTTACGAGTTGTCGCTGCCCTATGGCCTGGATCTCAACAATCAGATCAACGTCGCAAAATCCTCGACCAGGTTCATCGTGGTGCTCGCCGACCAGACCTCACGAGGCCTGCAGGAGATGGATCGCAAGGCACAGCAATGGTTGGCCGAGAATGCACCGGATCTGGAGATACCGGGAAGCGGCATCTCGCTGGTGGTTGCCGGCCTGTCGGAACGTAACATAAATTCGATGCTGTTCGGCAGCATCCTGGCACTGGTGTTGATCTCGATGATCCTGATCCTGGCCCTGCGCAGCGTCAAGATCGGCCTCATCAGCCTGGTGCCCAATCTCTTTC
>CAZVDW010000210.1:0-11076 GCA_964625645.1 uncultured Rhodospirillaceae bacterium | reverse complement strand
CACGCCATCGGTCTTGGCGACGATCTGGTCGAGCACTTCGTTTGGCAAAGCCTTGCCATCGGTGACGCGCTCGACCATGGCCGAAGCTTGGCTGCGGCCCAAGCGGGTCAAAGCCAAGGGCGCGACATGGCCAAGCCCGGTCCAAGGTGGCGCGAACCCGGGGCGGAAGGTCACGACCAGCAGAACCGGCAGATCGGCGACACGGGGGACAAGCAGATCAAGCAGCTCCTGCGTGGTCGGGTCGATCCAGTGCGCGTCCTCGAAGATCATCAGCACCGGCTGCCTGGCACTGAAGGCGGCGACCTGCTCGGCGAGCGCGTTCAGGGTCTCGTCCTTCTGCTTTCGCGGGCTCATGGCAAGTGGCGGATAGCGGGCGATATCGAGAAACAGCATGGCGGCGATCAACGGTGCCACTGTGGCATCACCCAGCACCGCCTCAAGCTTGTCGAGTTTGGCATCGGTATCGTCACTGCGCGCAAAGCCGGCGGCGCGCTCGATTCGCTCGACAACAGGATAGAGCGCCGAGTTGGTGTAGTAGGGTGAGCATTGGTAGCGCAGCCGCGTGTGCGGCTCCTGCGCCACGCGCTCGCGCAGGGTTTGCGTGATACGGCTCTTGCCGATGCCGGGCTCGCCGGACAGCAGAACCACCTGACCTTCGCCCGCCTTGGCTTGCTCCCAGCGCCCGAGCACAAGCGCTATCTCCGCCTCGCGCCCGACCAGCGGCGTCAGCCGCGCGCCGCGGGCGGCGAAGCGGTCTTCAGCCTCGGCGATGGCTGCGACCCGAAACAGCCTTACCGGTTCGACGATGCCTTTGAGAGCCTGGGGGCCAAGGTCGTCAAGGACGAAATTTCCACCGACCAGCCGCCGCGTGCCGGCGGCGATGATAACCTGGTCGGCCGCCGCCACGCCTTGCGCCCGGGCCGCCAAATTTGGTGTCTCCCCCACCGCTGCCTGCGGCACCGAGGCATCGCCGCCACCGGTTTCGCCGACGACAACCGCCCCGGTGGCGATGCCGACGCGGATTTCCAGCGGCGCCGGGGCGGCCACATCCTTGACTGCCGCGACGATTTCCAAACCGGCGCGGATGGCGCGTTCCGCGTCGTCCTCATGGGCCGTCGGCCAACCGAAATAACTCATCAGGCCATCGCCGAGATATTGCGCCACATGGCCCTCGTAGCGCTCGATTACCGCCCCGGCAGCTTGCTGATAAGCCTGCATTAGCGTGCGCAGGTCCTCCGGGTCGAGGGCTTCTGAAAGTGCCGTCGAGCCGATCAGGTCGCAAAACATCACCGTTATCTGACGACGCTCGGCTTCGAGTGCCTTTTCCGCAACTGGCTGGGGCGAGGGGGCGCCGCCATCGGGCAGTGCCTCCACCGCCCTGAGAATTCGCATGCGGTCGCCGGCGGCCTCGACGCCGATGTCCTTCAGGATCTGGTCGTTGAGATGCGCAAGCAGGTCATCGTCGATGCGGTTCGTCTCGAACGCACCGGCGTATTGACCAAGGCCAAGCTTTTCCAACCACTCGCGAATATCGGACATCGCACCCCTCCAGCACGCAGCCTACACGTCTGCGCGGGATCTTGCAGCTTGTCCCTGTGTTGACCTATCCTGGCTATTCGAAGGCAGCCACGGCCAGAATTACGCGACGATGCTCGCATTGGCCGTCAGCGCGACAGTACTTGCGGCGCCCTTGTCCTCGAACGAATATGCGCGGCTACTGGCTGTACGGATTCATCGATTGGAACAGGGTGGCGAACTCCTCGGATTCCTGCGACAGCCCATCGGCAATGTCGTACCAGGCGCGCCGCAGGGCCAAGCCGATCTCGTTCGGGAGGGGCGCTACCGTGGTGCCGCCGGCGCGGATCGTCTGCAAGGCGGCGGCGTTCAGGCGCTCGTATTCGGCCAGGGAGTGATGCAGGTTCTCCTCGCAGACGGCCGTGACGAAGTCCTGCCCAACGGGCTCCAGCGCAGTCCAGACATCCCAATTGACGAGGAACAGAATCGGGGTTGCCGGCTCCAGGATCCCTGACATGTAGTAATGGTTGGCATAGTTGGGCAGGCCGACCTCCAGATCCGCTGCCGGGCCGACCCAGTTGGCCGCCTCGATCACGCCGCGCTCCAGGGCCGGAATAAGCTCGCTGCCCGGCAACAAGACCGGGCTGGCGCCCAGGCTGCTCAGCGTATCGGCGGCGAAGCCCATGGTGCGGACCTTGAGGCCGGCAAGGTCGGACAGGCTGCGCAGGGGCCTGGTGCTCCAAAGATCGCCGGCCGTGCCGACCATGGCGCAAACGAGTGCCTTGGCACCGACATGGTGGTCGAACAGATCATCGATCTGTCCCTGGCCGCCGCCCTGCTTGAGCCAGGCGACGAAGGATGCCGGGTCGGGGCCGAAAGGGGCGCCGCCCAACAGGCCGAAAGCCTTGCTCCTTTGCGTCAGAAAAACGCCGACGGTCCAGCCCGCCTGGATCACCCCGTTGCGTACGGCATCGGGAATGTCGAAGGCCGGTACCAATGCTCCCGGACCATACTGGGTCACGTCGATAGCGCCGTCGCCGAGGATGGCCAGCTGTTCGGGAAACCGCGCCAGAGCCGGGCCGAACCCGAGCATTGATCCGTCGCCCGGGATAAAGCTTTGCGCGTTCCATGTGGCCCGCGCGCCTTCATATCGTCCGAGCGGCTGCGGTGGCGGCACGACGACGGATGCCATCTGAGGCGCAGGCTCAGCCAGCAGGGGTATCCAGACGTAGCCGTCGCCGCCGTTCTCCAGGCGGATGCGGTACCATTCCTCGCCAACCACCTTGCCGGTCACCGCCACATCCTGGCCGGCAACGAGCCGATCAATCTGGTAGAAGTCGGTCGACGGGCCGCCGCGCACGTTGGCGTCTCTGGTGGCCACCATCGGCGCGTCCAGGGGCTCGACCAGAATTTGCGGCAGGGGCACCACCGGGTCCTCCGCCGGAGTGACCACAGCTACGTCCGTTTCGCCGAGCAGCGCGTCCCGCTGGCGCTCGGCCAGGCCGGCGAAGGTGCCGTTGGGGAAGCGCGCCAGATAGTCGTCGAAGTCCGCCGGCCGGTCGCTATCCTTTATGGCGTCCCAGAAGGCGAGCTCAAAGGCGCGGTCGTCGGCCGGGGGCGATGAAACATCGGCGGCAGTTCCGGCGAGATAGAAGTCCGGGCCGGTCAGTGATGACGCCTCCCACGGTGTCTGCTTGCCTTGGGTTTCGGCCAGAACCACGTCGCGGACGTTCTTGAAGACTTTCTCCACGGGCACGCCGGGCTCGCCGATCGCAGCCGCCAATGCCGCGGTATAGGGGCTGTTGACGCCGTCGCCGTCGAGCGCCACCGAGCCCGGGCTGGTGGAATAGGCGATCAGCGTGCCGGTCGGCGCGCTCATGGTCGCGAGCCCGCGCGTGGCGGCGCGAAAGCTGCGCGTGAAGGGGTTGTTGCGGCAGGCGTCGAGGATGACGATGTTGAGCCCGTTGCGGGCGTCTTCGAGGGTTCTCAGAATGGCGTTGGCGTTGATGGCGTAAATATCGACATCGCCTTCATCCTCGATCTGCGCATCGACCGGAATGAGATAGTTCTCGCCCTGCACCTGCACGCCGTGGCCGGCATAGTAGAGCAGGCCGATCGCCGCGCCCTGCGCCGCCTTGAGGCGGTTGCCGAAATCCTTGATCGCCAGCTTCATGGCGTTCTCGCCCGCATCCAGCGTCTCGATCACGGTGAAGCCTTGGCTGCGCAGGGCGCCGGCAATGAGCCTGGCATCGTTGACCGGGTTGGCGAGCGGGATGTCGGGATAGGCGGCGTTGCCGATCACCAGCGCAATTCGCTCGTTGGCCGCGGCGAGCGCGGCCTGGCCTGCCGCCAGCATCAGCACCGCAGCGATCGCCATAGTCCTTGCAACACGCACCATCTGAGCCTCCCCGCGCCCGATGCTGCGGCCATCCTGCCACAATCGGCGCCGGCTGGGGAGTCGCAGGGCCCGCTCCAGGCCTTTCAGTCGACCTCCGTGCGTTCGTAGGCCTCGCGGATCACGAAGGATTTTTCGAACGCCGCGCGCAGCGGCGCCACCGTCAGGCTCGCTGCCATGTGATCGAGGCCCTTGCGAGCGGCCAGCGCCATGGCGCGGAACTGGTCGCCTCGACCGCTGTCGCCATAGAGCCGGCCGAGGGCGAGCCGGGTGTGCCAGAGCTGGGTCGGATTGCCGATCTGCTCGGCATAAGCCAGCGCCTTCAGCAGGGCTTCCTCGGCATCTTCCGACTGTGAGCGTGCCAGGTCGAGACCGGCCTTGAGCCGCCAGGCGCGCGCCAGATACTTTTTCGAGTCCGTACGGGTCGCGAGGTCGAGGCACTGATCGGTCCATTGCTCGGCCTTGGCAAGCTCGTCACGTGCCAGACAGGTCTCCGCATAGCCTGCAAACAAGTGCTGGGAATAGCGCCAGCGCATCCAGTCGCTGGTCGACGGATTACCGGCAAGCCGGTGCGCCTCTTCGAATATCTCGTTTGCCAGGGCATGATCGCCCTTCGCCAGGGCGGAGTCTCCCAGGTTGAGCTTGGCGTTGATGGTGGTTTCCGGATCGCCGCGCTGCTGCGAGAAAACGAGCCCCTGTTCATTCAGCGCAATGGCGCCCTCGACGTCGCCACATTCCGCATGGACCCAGCCCAGGCAATTCAGAAAGCGGTTGCGGAAAATTTCATCACCGAGCTTCTCCGACAGCTGCAAACCCTCTGAAAACACGGCATGGGCCCGATTATACTCGCCCTTCCCGGACAGCGGCAGCCCAAGCGAGAACAGCACCAGCAATTGCGGGAAGGGCAGATGGTGTCGGGTTGCGACATCCAGCGCTTCTTCCGCCTGCCTCACTGAACGGTCGAAGGCGCCTTGCCAGTTCGAAACCTGGGACAGCAGACCGATCGACATGGAATGGTAGAACGGTGCCGCGGCGCTCTTGCTCAGCTCGTACGACCGCTGAAAGCTCTTGCCCGCGTCCGACATGTGACCTGTCAACGATTGCACGAAGCCCGTCATGAAATGGGCGGCCGACATCAAGCCGTCGTCAGCGACCGCCTGGCCGGCGCTCAAGGCGCGCTCGGATTCCGCCAGGGCGGGCTCGAAGGAATGACCGAATACAGACGCCATGGCCATGCCGGCCACGGCCCAGCCCTCGCTTTCGGTCTCATTCGTCTCCTTCGCCAGCGCGGCGGCTCTCTCATGCTCGGCGTGTGCATGCTCGAAGTCGCTCAGGACAGTGTACAAGTTCCCCAGCTTGCCATGAATGGCCATTGCCCGCTTGGGAGCATCGCCAAGCTCGCCGACTTCCAAAGCCGCCAGAGCCCGTTCGCCGAGTGCGATCGCATCGTGCACGGCGAAGCCCGTTGCCGCATGGTCAACCGCCATCTCGTAATACCGCGCGGCCCGCTCCCAATCCTCGGCGGCGGCGAAATGATGGGCGATCATCGCGTAATGCTCTTCCAGACGGTCGCCGTAGATATCCTCGATCGCTTCGGCCACGCGTCGGTGCAACTCCTTGCGGCGCTGCACAAGCAATGAGCCGTAAGCCACATCCTGAGCGAGCGCATGCTTGAAGATGAAGGCGAGCTCGGGATAGAGCGCCTTCTGATGGATCAGCTCGATGGCCTGAAGCTCCTGCAGACTGACGCTGCTGCTGGCACGCAAATCGTCGATCCGGTCAAGCAGACGCTGGGTGAACTCGCGACCGATAACGGACGCCAATTGCAAGGTGCGCCGCGGCTCTTCCGCGAGGTGATCGATACGCGACATCAACACACCCTGGATCGTGTCCGGGACCGCGGACTGATCGATCGGGCGGCCGAGTACCCAAGTCTCGCCGTCGCGGCGTATGGCACCGGTCTCGCCCAGCGACTTTGCCAATTCCTCGACGAAGAACGGATTGCCCTCGGCCTTGCGGTGGATCAGGGCCCGAAGCTCCGGCGGCAGATCGGCGGACGTTAGCACGGCCTCGGCGATATGGTTCGACTCCTCGGAGGTCAAATTCTGCAACGCATATCGCGTCACGTAGCTGCGCTCGTCGACCGGCAACGGATAGCCGGTTCGCAGGGTCGCCAGGATCAGCACACGACTGGCCGGAACACTGTCAAGAATGTAGCGCAGGAAATCATTGGTCGCGGTGTCGGACCAATGCAGATCCTCGAAGACCATAACCTGCGGCTTGCGCTCGGCGGCCCGCAGCAACAATTGACGCAAGGTATCGAAAGTCTCGGCGCGGCGAATCTGCGGGTCCATCTGGTGAACCGCGTCGTCGTCGCTGGCAGCGCCGAGCAGGTAATGCAGCATGGACGCAGCGGCTTCGAGGTCTGGCGAGACGCGCGCCATGCCCTTCGAGACCTTGTCCCGAATGGCCGCGGCATCGTCGTCGTCTTCGACGGCGAAATTCTTGCGCAACATGTCGAGCAGGGGATGAAACGCCATCGATTGGCCGAACGAGATGGCGCGGCCCTCGACCCAGGTCGCGCGCCCACCAACGCGGGCGCGAAATTCACTCAAGAGGCGTGATTTGCCGACCCCCGCATCGCCGATCAGCAACACGAACTGGCCCATGCCCTGTTCGACCGCGGCAAGACGTTGGTCGAGTCCTGAGAGCTCGCGCTCACGCCCGATATAAGGGGTCAGTCCCTCGACAAGGCGCGAGTCTGCCTGGCCGGGCCCGGTCACGCGCCAGGCCTGGACCGGCTGGACAATGCCCTTCAGCGTTTGTGGACCCAGGTGCTCGAAGGCATAGGCGTTTCCAGCCAGCCGATAGGTCGATGGGGCAACAATAACCTGACCCGGCTCGGCCAGCCCCTGCAGGCGCGCGGCCAAATTCGGCGTCTCCCCCACCGCCATCTTCGGCACCGAGGCATCGCCATCGCCGGTGTCGCCAATGACCACTGCACCGGTCGCGATGCCGATGCGCACCTGTAGCGGCTCCCGCACCCCTTCGATGGCTGCCACCGCTTCGATGATATCGAGGCTCGCGCGAATGGCCCGCTCGGCGTCGTCTTCGTGCGCCTGCGGCCAGCCGAAATATATCATTAGGCCGTCGCCGAGATATTGCGCGACATGGCCCTGGTAACGCTCGACAACCGCTCCGGCTGCGCGCTGATAGGCCTGCATCAGGGACCGCAGATCCTCGGGATCCAGGCTTTCGGAAAGGTTTGTAGAGCCCACCATGTCACAGAACATGACCGTCAGCTGGCGGCGTTCCGCCTCGGTCTGCGCCGCGGCCGTGGGCGGCCCGACCGCACGGGAATCGGCGACGGGTAGTGCCCTCGCCGCCTTCAATATCTTCATACGGTGCCCAATCGCCGTGACACCGATTTTTTCGAGCAGCTCGTCCGACAGATCGGGTAACAAATCCCACTCTATCGCGTTTTCAGCGAAAGCGTTGCCGTACTGACCCAAGCCCAAGTCAGCCAGCCACACGCGAATGTCTGACATTCCTTGCCTCCAGGCTGCATTATACAGGTTGGCTGGAGCGCGTCGCGATTCTCCGTGAACGGCCTGGGTATCCGTCAGCCCGAGAAACCCTCCAGCATGTCCGGTGGGTCGGCTTCGTCTGCGTCGGCGAGGTTGGCGACGCCGATGCCGAGTAGGCGGAAGCGGGTGCCGTCGATCTCGCGGGCGAGCAGGGTTTGGCCGGCCTCGGCGATCACTTCCGCCCGCCTGGTTGGTGCGGCAAGCGTTGCCGAGCGTGTGCGCAGCTTGAAGTCTGCCGTCTTGAGCTTCAAGACGACGGTTTGGCCTGCCCGCTGTGCCCGCTCCAGGCGCTCGGCGACGCGCGCACTCAGGCGCTCCAGCACGGGGCTGAGCTCGTCCAGGGTCGCGACATTGCTTTCGAAAGTGGTCTCGGCCGACAGGCTCTTGGCCTCGCCGCGGGGCTCGACCGGGCGGTTGTCCTGGCCGATGGCGAAACGGGCGAGGCGATGGCCGATGCTGCCATAGCGGCGCACGAGATCCGCCTCGTCGCGCTCCTGCAATTGGCTGATGCGGTTGATGCCGTCGCGTTGCAGGCGCCGCGCCAGCGCCGGTCCGACGCCCCAGATGCGGCGCACGGGCAGGGCTGCGAGAAAGGCGCGGGCATCGTCGCGCCCGAGCACGGAAAAACCGCGCGGCTTGTCGAGGTCGGAAGCCAGCTTGGCCAGAAACTTGTTGTGGCTGAGGCCGATGGAGACGGTGATCCCCACGTCCTGCTCGATGCGGTTGGCAAGCTCGGCAAGGCGCGCCGCCGCAGGCCCCTCGGCCTCGCTCAGGTCGAGAAAGGCTTCGTCGATCGATATCGGCTGCAGGCGCGGCGTGGCCTCGGCCATGAGCGCGCGAATCTCCCGGCTCACGGTTTGGTACTTGCGCATGTCCGGTCGCAGGACCACGGCGTCGGGACAGCGTTGCAGGGCCTGGAACATGGGCATGGCCGAATGGATGCCGTAGAGCCTGGCGACGTAACAGGCCGTGCTGACCACGCCGCGCCTGCCGCCGCCGATGATCACGGGCTGGTCCATCAGCGCCGGATCGTCGCGTTTTTCCACCGCGGCATAGAAGGCGTCGCAGTCGAGATGGGCGATGGTGAGCGAGAATAGCTCAGGGTGGCGCACCAGGCGGGGGCTGGCACAGGCAGCGCAACGCTCGCCGCCGCCGTCCTGGCCGCGCTCGCCGCAGTCCCGGCACAGCCAGGCGCTCACCCCATCGCCTCGGGCTCCGGCCAGAGCCAGGCCGCGCCGCGCACGCCGCCGGAATCGCCATGGGCGTTGCGCAGCAGGCGCGTCGCGACGACATCGGAAAAGATCCAGCGCGACCACAGGCGCGGCACGGCGTCGTAGAGGCTGTCGATGGCGGAGAGGCCACCGCCCAGCACCACGACATGGGGGTCCAGGATATTGATCATATGGGCCAGCGCCCGCGCCAAGCGGTCTTCGTAGCGAGCCATCGCTTGCCGGGCGACAGGGTCGCCGCCTTGCGACGCGGCGACAATCTCTCTCGACGACATGGTGCGATCCGGGTGATCCGCGGTCAGGCCGGGGCCGGAGAGATAGCTCTCTATGCAGCCCGCGCGGCCGCACCAGCATGTCGGTCCGGGGACCTCGCCCCACTCCGGGCGTGGCCAGGGCAGGGGGTTGTGGCCCCACTCGCCGGCAATGGCATTGGCACCGCCGAGAAGCCTGCCATCGATAACGACGCCGCCACCGACACCGGTGCCGAGAATGACACCGAAAACCACGCCGGCGCCAGCCGCGGCGCCGTCTGACGCTTCCGATAGCGCGAAGCAGTCGGCATCGTTGGCGAGCCGCAGCGGTCGTCCCAGCGCCGCAGCCAGTTCGCGGTCGAGGGGCTTGCCATTGAGCCAGGTCGAGTTGGCGTTCTTGATCAGACCGCTGGCGGGTGAGAGCGCGCCCGGTGTCGCGATACCGACAGGCCCGGTGTTGCCGGCTGCGATATCCGCGACCAGCTCGGATATCGCGGCGATCGTCGCCGCATAGTCGTCGCGTGGCGTCGCGATGCGCCGACGGGCGAGGATGGCGCCGCCATCGGCCATGGCAACGGCTTCGATCTTGGTGCCGCCGAGGTCGACGCCGAAGCGCACCATGTCAGAAGCCGGCGGCGTCAAGCTCGCCTTCGATCAGGCGGCGCGCCTCGCTCCAATCGTCGGCGCGGTGGTGGCTGTGGGGCGCGGCGGCGAGCAGCTTCGCCAGCCGCCGGTCGGCGATCATGTGCAGTCGGCGCACATGGTCGGCATGGCGGGCCACCGAGCCGTGGTGATTGGGGCCATCGTCGATGAAGAACACCGGTGCCGATACGGCCTCTGCGATACGCGCCACCAAAGGGCCCTTGGGGCCGGCCCCGGCGATCAGCGGATAGCCCATGCCGTGCTGGTGCAGGGCTTCCTGGCGCACGGCGCGTTGATCGAGGGGCAGATTGCTCAGCACCACGATTTGCAGGCGCTCGCTGAGCGCCGCAAGCGCCTCGGCCGCGCCCTCGACGGGCGCCATGCTGGCCGTGCGCTCGACGAAAAAGGCGGCCAGGAGATTGCCGACATCGGCACCGTCGACGGGGCTCGAATCCGCCTGCCGGCGGATGTTTCCGGTGAGCGCGAACGACGACCAGTCGAAAAAATGGCCGGTATCCTGCAAATACGCCTCGAAGGCGGCCATGAAGGCGAACAGCACTTCGTCCGCGTCGGTGATCAGCAGCGGCCGTTCGGCTTCCAGGCTGAGATCGGCAAGCTGCGCCAATTGCTCGGGCGCGATGTCCCGGTCCGCCATTTCCTTCACCATGGCGGCGCGGCGCCGGGCAGCTGGGCCCTGGCGCGCGCCGGTTGCTCGGGCGCGATGGCGGCGGCCTCGCAAAACCCGGTCAACAGCGATTCGTCGGCGAGCACGAAGTCGAGCACGCCCGCGAGCAGCTCCGGCTCCTGCGCGGCGTGGCGCAATTCGTCGGCGGAGAGGCCGGAAAGAGCCAGAAAACGCAGGCGCCAGTCTTCGTCCGAGACGATATGGGCAAGCGCCTGCAGGGCGATGGCGTGTGCGGAGTCAGGTGTCATGGCGCGATCTTACGACAGACCCGTGCCGGGTTCAGCCCGTGCGTCTACTCAGCCGCGGGAAGCAAATGCCCGATGCGGGCTACGACGTCAGCCGGCTCGTCGAGAAAGGCACAGCCCATGCCCGCCGCGGTGAGCCGCACTGCGCGCACGGACATGGCGCCGAAGCGGCCTATGGTAAGCGAGAAGTCGGCATTCTGACCCAAGGCTGTCTCGCTGCGCACGAAGACGCCGCCGCGCGAAATGTTCTGGACCTTGCAGACGACCTCGGCGCCGTCAAATTGAAAGGAGGCGCCGAGCAGGACGAGACGGCGCGGATGCACGCGCAGGTCGGCGCCATCGTCCTGCCCCGCCAGCAACCGCTCCACGACGGTGGCGACCGTGTTCGGATCCTCGCGAAAGGCAATGCCGTGCTTGTCCTCGGCGCTGCGTACCAGGATCGCCCGTAGCTCTTCACCGCCATCTATGCGAATAGCGAATTCGTCGGAGGGGGTGAACGGGCGGTCTATTTGCACCAGCGCGCCGCC
>CAZVDW010000209.1:0-4282 GCA_964625645.1 uncultured Rhodospirillaceae bacterium | reverse complement strand
TCGAAGACCGCCTGGCGGCGGGCGAGGACATCGCCGGCATCGACCACGCCGAGGTGGTCGGCGAGAATGGCCGCCAGGTCTTCCGCTATATGAAGGCGATACCCACCGGCGGCGTCTGCCTGACCTGCCACGGCAGCGACCTCGACCCCGAGCTCGCCGCGGCGCTCGACGCCCGCTATCCGGACGACCGCGCGCGCGGCTTCGCATTAGGCGATATCCGCGGCGCCTTCACGCTGCGCAAGTATCTCGACTGAGGCGACCGGCAGCCGTCCCTCTCAGGCGTTCTTGAGGTCGGTCAGGAAGCCGCGCACCTCTTGCGTCATCGAGGTCGACACCGTGACCAGGGAGCGGGCCGAGCCCAGAACCTCATTGGCCGCGTTGCCGGCGTTGTCCGCGGCCTGGTGCACGCCGGAAATGTTCTCGGTCACTTCGTCGGTGCCGCTGGCGGCCTCCTGAACACTGCGAGCTATCTCCATGGTGGCGGCGCCTTGCTCCTCGACCGCCGAGGCTATGGTCGAGGCGATCTCATTGATCTCGTGGATACGCTTCGAGATACCTTCGATCGCCTCGACGGAGTTGCCGGTGGCCGATTGAATGCCGGCAATCTGGGCGCCAATCTCTTCCGTGGCCTTGGTGGTCTGATTGGCCAGGTTCTTGACCTCGCTGGCGACCACGGCGAAGCCCTTGCCGGCATCGCCGGCGCGCGCCGCCTCGATGGTTGCGTTGAGCGCCAGCAGATTGGTCTGCTCGGCGATGCTGGTGATCAAGTCGACAACCTCGCCGACCTTCTGCCCAGCCTCGGCCAGACCGCGCATGCTGTCGTCGGCCTGCTCGGCGACAGTCACCGCGTCTTTCGCGACATCGGCCGAGTGGGCCACCTGCGCGCGAATCTCGGCGATCGAGGCGGACAGCTCCTCGGCCGCGGAGGCCACGGTCTGAACGTTGCCGAAGGCTTGCTCGGCGGCGGTCGCGCATAGTGCCGACCGGTTGCTGGTCTCCTCGGCGATCTCGGCCATGTTTTCGGCCGTTCCTGTCAGCGTGCTGGACGATTCGCCGAGATTTGAGAGCAGCGCGCTGATCTTGGTGTCGAAAGTCCCGGCCATGCCGTCCATTGCCGCCCGGCGCTACTCCTTGGCCTGCTCCTCCTTTTCCTTTTCCGCGCTAAGCTTTTCGGTCCTGATCATGTTGTCGCGGAACACGCCGACCGCCTTGGCCATGGCGCCGATCTCGTCCTTGCGCCCAGCCTCCGGCACTTCGGTCTCGATATTGCCTTCGGCGAGATCCCCCATGCAGTCGATCATGCGCTTGATGGGAGACACGATGGCCCGGGCGAAGAACACGGCGACGGCGGTCAGTATCACTCCCGCCGCGATCAGGGCGATCAGGATGTTGCGGCTGATCGCACCCCAGCGCACCAGCGAGTCGCCGATATCGACATCGACTTCCAGCACGCCGCGCACATCGCCCAGCTGCCAACCCACCCGCGGCGTCTCGGGATGCGAATTGTGGCAATCGACGCAGGCATCGGCGACCATCAGGTCGGCCAGAGCCACCCGCACGAACTCCCTGCCGTCGCGCACTTCGTTGGCGGAGAACACCTGATCCGGGTTGGCAGCCAGAATCTCCCAGGCCTCGGACTGGAACCGATCGAGCTCGCGGTCGCTACGGTTGGGGAAGGGATATTTGCTGTAGAGGGAGAGGTAGATTCCCTGCTCTCGCAATTGTTCGCTAAGATCGTGAATCATGGTCGCGGGCAGGGGAATGGCATCCGCCCGATCCTTGTGATCGATGGCCGGGGTGACACCGCCGTTCGCCTTTACCGGGCCGATCACATGCTTGGCGTAATAGCCGCGCAGGGTCTTGAGCTGGGCGACGGTTGCCTGGGCGGCAAGAACGGCCTCGTCGTTGGCGGCACTCTTGATGGCGGCGGGCGTGAATAGCGCGAAGGCAATGACGATCACGACCGTCACGAGAGGGATCGGAAGCACGAGCTTCCAAAGGATGCTTTGAGTCTTCATTTGGCTGGGCCCTTGCCTGGTGATCGCGGTCGCGAATGTCGAGGTGGGTCTGATCGCGTTAATACACTGTCTCGCTCGCCATGAGACGTCAATTCCTGCACCGCTCGCCTTGATCATTTGTTGGCGAAATTGCTGGCTCTGGCAGTTGGAGGTAGGGCGAACCGCGGCTCGATCAACGGAATAATCAGCTCTGCGACAACAACGATGCGGCGCGTCGGAACCCCGAAAGTGCCGGCGACCAACCCGATCAATCCGGCGACAGTTTACTTTTTTCGCCTTGTCCCGGCGACAAAAAGTAAACTGTCGCCGGATTGGAAGCTTAATTCTCATAATTTCCAGCGAAATTTTGCATTTTAAAAGCTCATGCGTTGCGGTATACGCAACTTAGTGGATAAAAAAGAAGCTTGGGCTCGTATTTCGCTATAAAAACAGTCAGATAACACGTCCACAGGTATCGGTTTTCCAGCCTCCGACATCGCGCGTTTCGAGAGTGCGTTAAGGCCGGTACGAAACATTAGAGAGATGGCGCTAGACTTCCAGTCGGACACCACCGTCGATCATCTGTATGAAGATTTGCAGACGGAAGCCATGCAGCTGAGCCATCGCGCCCGCGCTTGTTTCGCCTCGCATCCCCCCCCCCCGAGACGGGTGATCCGGTCGCCAGGCTCACGCGCAAGCGCGAAATGCTCCTCGTCACGGCTCGCATTTGCCAGGTGCTTCTTTGGGTAATGGCACGCAGCACGGCTGGCGGACGGACCGTGACGGAAACACCCGACGGTGACAGGTGGCAGGTCGAGAAATTGCTGCTCAGCGGCGGCGAGAGTGACGTCACTGGAATGTCACCGGAGTTCGAATCCCTGTAAGCGTCCGGTGTCCCCCGCCTTCTTTAGCGTGATGGTGTCCATTATGGTTGATGGACACTATTGCGGGGATTGGCATGGGGAAGGGAAAATCCGGCGACAAAATCCGGCGACAGTTTACTTTTTGAAATTGGGGTCAGGTCTTTCATTTTAGCGATTCGCGCCTGGGCGAAATCATGGGCGGCGAGGTTTTGGCGCGGCTCCGAGGCGACTTGTCCACACGCCGGGTGCCAAAATGCTAAAATGAAAGACCTGACCCCGACTGGCACTGGGATTCTGAAAGCCAAGGGGAGGTGGGCCGGCACGCTTGTCGCGAGGGCCGCGCGGGGTGGCAATGATCGCCTCGCCGCTTGCGCATTGCGGCGGTCCTGTCTAATACCGGGGCGCCCCGACACCTTGTCCCGATCCCCGAGGAGCGAAGCCATGAGCGAAGGCCGTATCGGCGTCTATCCCGGCACCTTCGATCCGCCGACCATCGGGCACATGGATATCGTGACCCGGGCCTTGCGCGTGGTCGACCGCCTGGTGGTGGCGGTGGCGATCAATGCCGGCAAGGGGCCGATGTTCAACGTCGGTGAGCGCGTGGCGATGGTCGAGGACTGCCTGCGCGAGGCCGGCATCGACGGCCGCGTGTCAGTGGTGCCGTTCAGCAACCTGTTGATGCACTTCACCTTGCAGCAAAAGGCCGGCGTCATCATACGCGGCTTGCGCGCGGTCTCGGACTTCGAGTACGAATTCCAGATGGCCGGCATGAACTCGCGCCTCGAGCCCGAGGTCGAGACCGTGTTCCTGATGGCCTCGGAGGGCATCCAGTTCATCTCGTCGCGCCTAGTGAAGGAAATCTTCCTGCTGGGCGGCGATGTGACGCCTTTCGTGCCGGAAAATGTTGCACGCCGCCTGGAGGACCATATATCTCGGCAGGACCCCGGCGAAACCTGACCCGTAACGCCGCCAGCCCGGGAGGCACTCATGCGACGTATTCTGCTTTCACTTCTCACCATAGCGAGCCTGGCCATGACCGCATCGGAAGGCACTGCCGCCGACCCAGAGAACACCCTCTATATGGATCTTGAAGCCGGCCGCGTGGTCATCGAGCTGCGCCCCGACCTGGCGCCCCAGCACGTTGCCCGCATCAAGGAGCTGGCCCGCGCCGGCTTCTATGACGGGCTCACCTTCCACCGCGTCATCGAGGGCTTCATGGCCCAGGGCGGCGATCCCTCGGGCAACGGCACCGGCGGCTCGGGCCAGAACATTCCGGGCGAGTTCTCGCCGCCGAACGTGGCCCAGCATCTGCGCGGCACCGCCTCGATGGCGCGTTCCCAGCATCCCGACAGCGCCGACAGCCAGTTCTTCATCTGCTTCGAGCCGGCGCCTTTCCTCGATGGCAAGTACACCATCTGGGGC
>CAZVDW010000208.1:0-5247 GCA_964625645.1 uncultured Rhodospirillaceae bacterium | reverse complement strand
GTATTGGATAATCCCGTAAAATCAATATTAATTTTTATAGTAATTTATGTCATGTCAGCAATGGCGACACTTCCGACCTTGCCATTGAATTTGGCGGCGGGCCTGTTTTGGGGAGGCTTCGCCGGCGGCATGATCGCCACGCTGGGAAGTGGCCTCGGGGCCATATTTTCGTTTAGCGTGGTTAGGGTTTTCTTCAATCAGCCATTGGCCGCACGGTTCGACAATCGCCTGGTAAAATGGCTGCAACGGGAGCTTGACCAGAAAGGCTGGCAGTTCATCGCCTTCATTCGGGTGAACCCGGTGTTTCCCACGGCACCATTGAATTACATATTGGCGCTCACCTCCATCCGCTGGACCACCTATGCCTGGGCGAGCATGGTTTTCCTTCTACCTCCATCAGTGTGCTTTGCCCTGATAGGCGAGCAGGCCGGCAGTTATCTGGTGCAAGGCCGGACGGCGGATACCGTGCGCACCGTCTTATTGGTCTCCGCCGCCATCACGGTGTTGGTCGCGATACGAGAGTGTGCCCGCTACCTCAACGCAAGGTCTTCGCAGTGAAAAAAGTTACGCTCCTGGCGCTCACGCTCAATGAGATCGACGGCATGAAGGTGATAATGCCGGCCATCGAAAAGGATTGGTGCGACCAGATTCTGATCCTGGACGGGGGCTCCACCGACGGCACCGTCGAGTGGGCGCGGGAGCAGGGCTACGACGTCTATATCCAGCAGCGCAAAGGCATACGGCACGCCTATCTCGAAGCCCTGCCCCTTATCGAGGGCGATATCGTGGTGACCCTGAGCCCGGACGGCAACTGCCCGCCGCAATTCATCCCGGAGCTGGTGGAGATGGTCAGGGACGGCTACGACCTCGTCATCGGCAGCCGCTATCTGGACGACGCCACCAGCCAGGACGACGACGTAGTGACGGCATTCGGCAACTGGCTGTTCACACGCACGGTGAACCTGCTCCACCGCGCCTCCTACACCGATGCCATGGTCATCTACCGGGCCTTCACGCGCGACCTCATCGCGGAGCTCGACCTCGACAAGGAAGACTCCTATCGCCTGCCGGAAAGGCTGTTCGGCACGGTCATCAGCTGGGAGCCGTTGATGGCGGTGCGCGCCGCCAAGGCGAAGATGCGCATAGGCGAAGTGGCGGTCGGTGAGCCGCCGCGCATCGGCGGCGACCGTAAATTGCAGATATTTCGCTGGGGCGCCGCCTATTACTTCCAGTTCTGGCGCGAATTGTGGTTCTGGAAGCCCCGTAGCGACAAATAGAGGCTTACATCCTTTCGTAGACCAGGAAATCGTCGGCACGGCCGGCGGCACGGTAGTTTTGCCACTCCGCGGCAAATCCGGCATCCTGGAGAAACCAGCCGAGAACGTCGAAGCCTTCCGGCAAGCCTTCCAGGGCAGTGTCCTCGTCGGGGACGAAAATCAGCACCGGCTGCCAGTGGCCAATATCCTCGACCAGGGCGTCGCGCAGGAAGGGCTCCCATTTCGTGGCGGGGTGGTCCGCAATACCCGCGGCGTTGACGATGGCGGGGAGCAGTTGCAAATTGACGAAGCGGGTGCCCAAGCGTCGGTTCTCGAGGACCGTCACCGGAAAGGCGGGAAAGGAGCTGGTGCTGAGCACGATGATCGGACCCGGCGTGGCCCGCAAACGCAGCGCCATCTCGTCCCAATGCTCGCGGCCGAAGCCGCCTGAATAGAGCCAGGCGAGCGCTGCCATGAGCAGGATCGCGACCGCGATGCGCAGCCGCGCCCAGAGCGCAGTGAGACGCAGGCGCGACAGCGCCAGGCAAAGCAGCAGATAATCGAAGAACACCAGCGGATACGAATGATGCAGCCAGCCTTTTGCCTGCGAGGCGTAGACGATGACGCCACCGAGAACGGCGGCCAGCAGCAGCTCGCGGGCGGCGGCCAGGGGCGGGCTTTCCGGGCCTGAGCGAAACGCCAGCAGCACCGCCGGCAGCAGGAACCCGACGAGCAGGATCGTGACGGTGGTGAAGTCGTTGTAGGCGCCATAGGTCTCGGCCGTGCGGGGCACTATGTCTCCGAGCCAAACGGAGTGCAGCAGCAGGACATGGGCGGCACACGCGGCGACGATCGCCGTGGCGGCAACCGTCTCCGGCCGGATAAGCGTGCGAATGCTGCGCCGCTGCACCAGCAGCACCAGTTCCATGGCCAGAAAGATGGCCGCGTGATGGGGCTTCAGGCCAACCCCGAAACCCGCCAACAGCCCAGCCAGGACCGCCAGCCGGACGGGGACCGCGGTGCCGGCGATGCGCGCCACCAGCACGAACAGGTAGGGGCTCGCCAGCAGGGTCAGCATGTGCTCGCGCTGGCCGATGCTGTAGCCGGGCAGATAGAGGAAGCCGACCAGCAGCGCCACGGTGGCGAAGACGCTGGTGGCGAAGCGGTTGTCCCAGCGCCGCAGCATGGCCAGGCACAGCAGCCAGCATGGCACGGCCCAGGCGAAGACGTACAACGACAAAGCCCAGCTTACCGGCAGGCCGGCCCGGTCGCTCAGCCACATGACCGGGATCAGGCTTTGCGAGGCCAGGGGCAGATTATGATCGATGAAGTCCTGGTAGAGCGTGCCGCCCTCGAGCATGAGCCGGGCCGCGTAGAGAAAGCTTGCCACGTCATGGTTGAGGTTGTGCTGCTCGTGCAGCAGGAAAGCGCCGGCCAGCAGGCCGACAGCCAGGCCGGCAAGGGCAACGCTATGAGAGCGGGCCGGGATCATTGGCGCCTGTAGACCAGGTAGTTGTCGGCCTTGCCATCTGCGCGATAGGCCCCCCAGGCAGCGGCAAAGCCAGGGTCCTCGGACAGCCAGGCGATGATATCGAAACCAGGCGGCAGGGACTGCATGAGGGCAGTGTCGGAGGGCGCGAGCACGACTGGCGGGCGCAGACGCGCGATATCCTCGCCGATATCGCTGCGCAATTTGTCGGCCCACGGCGCGAGGCTGTCGTCGCCGCTGGCCTCGGCTTCAACAAAGGCCGGCAGCCCCATGAGAAAGGCGAAGCGCGAGGCCCAGGGCTTGCGCAATGTCGTCG
Organism: uncultured Rhodospirillaceae bacterium; assembly: GCA_964625645.1. Classification (GTDB taxonomy): domain Bacteria; phylum Pseudomonadota; class Alphaproteobacteria; order UBA7887; family UBA7887; genus UBA7887. Next base: position 2,186 of record CAZVDW010000208.1, on the reverse strand, counting down.
CCAGGGGAAATCCCGGATAGACCCGGCTGTCGGCGATATAGAACGAGCCCGGCGTCGCGCGCAGCAGCGCCGTGATCTCATCGCTGTCATCCGGATCGGGGGGGTGGGCGATAGCGAGGCCCGCCGCCACCATCAGCGTCAAGGCGATAGCCACCCGCGCGGTGACGGCGCCAGCCAAGGCGGCGGCACCGAGCAGAAAGAGCAAGAAGACAACTGGATAGCCGTGGTAGTACCAGCCCTTGCCCTGGAGGACGAACGACAGCAAGGCGCCGACGGCGGCGAACAGGAGAACATCCCGCAAGGCCCGTGGCAACGCCGCCGCTGGCGGCGCCGACAGCGCCCATAGCAGGGCAAGATAGACGACCAGGGAATACAGCATCAGGTCGGGATTGTTGAAGCCGCCATAGGTCGCGATGACGCCGGGCAGGATGTCGTAAACATAGGTGGGGTGGAACAGAAACACCTCGGCGACGGCGCCGCCGGCGCAGACCGCAAGAGCCAGGCTCTCCGGCCGGAAGAGGCGGCGGAGATCGCGTAGCCGCAAGAGCAGGGCAATTTCCGCCGCTGCCGCGATGAGCACGAAATGGGGCTTGAGGCCGACGCCCATGCCCGCCATCGCCCCCGCCATGATGGCGAGCCTTACCGGCACCGGGATACCGGCAAGGCGAAGCGCCAGGCACAGAAGATAGGGCGCGATGAGGATCGTAAAGAGATGCTCCCGCTGGCCGAATGTGTAGCCTGGCAAGATCAGAAACGCGGTCAGCAGAATCGCGCTCGCCCAGGGCCGCCAGCGGCGCGGGCCCTGCCAGCGTGATGCCAGCCCCAGGCAAAGCCCGCAGGAAAGCAAGGCCAACGCCATCGTCAGCCCACACAGCGCGGCGTATGGCGACAACCCTACCTTAGCCAACAAGGCCGCCGGCAGCAGGCTCAACGATGCCATGGGCGCATTGGTGCCGACGAAGTCGCGATACAGCTCGCCGCCATGCAACAGGCCGTTCGCCACATAGAGGAACCAGGCGACATCATGGTTGAGCGGATAGGCGCCACGCAGGGCCACGGCGCAGACCAATACGGCAACAGCTGGCAGATAAAGCCGCGTAGCCGTCATCGCCGTGCAACCAATATGATGTTCTTGCCGAACGGCAGCGGCAGCAGGCTCTCAAGGGTTCGCGTCAAGGGCACGCAAAGGCTGTCATAAAGTCTCGCAAGCCGCGGCGAAAAGCTGGTGCGCCGAAGTTTCTTGTGTACCAGCCACCAGGCCAGCACACCGACCGCATCGCGGTATTCCGCCAGCTCGACGCTCAGCCCCGCCTCCTTCACCTTGCCGACGAGCTCCGCCAGGCCGTAGCGGCGGTAGTGGCCGAGCCGCGCATCGATCGGTGCATACAGGCTCGGCATCGCAGGCACGAACAGCAACACATGATGGCCCGGACGCAATGCCCGCCGACATTCCCGCAACACGGCCTTGTCGTCCGCCACGTGCTCGAGGACATTGATCATGACAAGACAGTCGCGCGACTGCTCGGGACAACCGTCGAGATACGCCTCGAGGTGCTGGTCGAACACGGTTACCGGGCCGCCGCGCACGGCCTCGCGCAGTCGCGGCAGAAGATTGGCCGATGGCTCGACCACATCGAGCTGCGATATGTGAGGCAGCAGCTTTGCCGACAAGGTGCCGATGCCGGCCCCGAACTCGGCGGCATATCCGCTCAAATAAGGGCGGAAGGTCTCCAGCATCCAAGCATGATACCGAGGCAGGTCGACCAGGGCCTCGAGGTCATGCCCCTCGTATGTTCTGCCCTCTTCGTCGGTCATTACCGGCGAATGATGTTGTAGCGAAGAATGCAATAGACCGCGCGCACGGCATCCTTCCAGCCGATCTTCTTGCCTTCCTCATAGGTGCGCCCGTGATAGCTGATGCCGACTTCGTATATGCGCGGAGACGGACGCAGATGGGCGATCTTCGCGGTCATCTCTGGCTCGATGCCGAAGCGGTCCTCGCGCAAGCTTACGCCAGCGATGACCGAGCGCCGGAATATCTTGTAGCAGGTCTCCATGTCGGTAAGGTTGAGGTCCGTCAGCATGTTCGAGAGCATGGTCAGCATATTGTTCGCCAGCGAATGCCAGAAATACAGCACGCGCGCGGCTTCGAGGGCGCGAAAGCGCGAGCCGTAGACCACGTCCGC
>CAZVDW010000207.1:0-20076 GCA_964625645.1 uncultured Rhodospirillaceae bacterium | reverse complement strand
GCAGCCAGCGCCGCCGCCTGGCCTTGCGCGATCGAATCGTCGATGGTCTCCGGCCCGGTCGCCGCACCGGCGACGAAAACGCCCGGCCGCGAGGTGCCGCTGATCGCCTCGTAGGCACTGGCGCGCCCGATATGGCCGTGGCTCTCCAATGCCACGTCAAAGATCGCACCGAGCTTCATATTGTCCACATTGGGATCCATGCCGATGGCGTGCACGACGATGTCGAAGGGGATGGTGATGGGCCGCTTGACCAACGTGTCCTCGCCCTTGACCACCAGCCGCTTGCCGTCGGACGTGACCTCGGCGATACGCGACTTGATGTACTTGACCTTGGCCTCCTCCTGGCTGCGCCAATAGTACTTGTCCTCGTAAAGGCCGAAGGTGCGGATATCCATGTAATAGACGTAGACATTGCAGGCGGGCAGCTCCTCGCGAATCTCCATGGCCAGGTTGGCCGAGACCGTGCAGCAGACCTTGGAGCACCATTCGCGGCCGATCTGGCGATCGCGCGAGCCGACGCAGAGCAGGATGGCGACGCGCTTCGGCTCGCGCCCGTCCGATGGGCAGCGCACGCCGCCGCCGGTCGAGATCATCTGCTCGACCTGCGCGGTGGTGACCACATCCGGAAAGGTTCCGAAACCCCATTCCGGCTTGTTCGCGGAATCGAAATGGGTGAAGCCGGTGCACAAAATTGCCGCCGCCGCCTCTACCGTGCCGCCGTCGGAAAATGTCGCACGGAAATCGCCCGGAGCGCCCTCGAAGGCATCGACGGTGCAGCCTGTGCGCACGTCGACCATCGCCTCCGCCTCGGCCCGTGCGACCATGCCGCCGATCGCGTCCTTGGCCCATTCGCCCGACGGAACAAGCTTGGCATAGCCCGACTGGATAGGTGCGCCGCCGAGTGCGTCCGCCTTTTCGACCAGCACCACGGATTGGCCGACGCTTGCCAAGGCTTGCGCCGCGGACAAACCCGCGGGACCACCGCCGACAACCAGGATCGGGCGGCTCACGCCGCGAATCCCGGGCCCGAGGTAATGGCGCGCGCCGGATCGTACAGGGTCTCGATGCGCCCGGCCTCGACCTCACTCAAGTAGGCCTCGAACTCGGCCTTGGCCTTCCGCCAATCGACCCCGAGCTTTTCGAGCAGGGTCTCGAAGGGCGAGGCGTGCCAATGCAACTGCACGATCTTGTAAGGGTCCGCGCCACAGAGAAGAGCCGCGAACTGGCAGTCGGCCATCACCGGCAGCTCGTAGAACTTGTCGACCGCCTTGCCGATCCACTGGTTCTTGTCGAGGGTGGTGATGCAGCCCGTGTCATGGCCGATCATGACATCGGCGCGGGCTTCCTCGACCGCCACCCGAATCTTGCGGTCTATGGCATAGGAGCGCGTGAACTCACGCTCCGAGATGATGTGGCGGAAGCCGAAGCCGCAGCAGTCGTACCAGGTCGAATAATCGATGGCCTGGGCGCCGAGCGCCTCGACGATGCCGGTCGAGACGGCGACCCGATTGCCGTCCAACACATCGTCGTCATAGATGACGTCCTCGGGCACCATCTTATAGACATGGCAGGCCGGGTGGATGGTGGCGCGCAGATGGCCGCAGTCGATCTGCTGGCGCTCCTTGACCCGGTCCCGCATGACGTGCAGCCACTCGGAATAGTGCACGATCTCTTCTGGAATCAATAGCTTACCATCGACAAGTCTGCCGAGCTTGCCGAGGATCTTCGTCACCTGCTCGCGCAGCTCGGCGGAATGCAGCAGAAAATGCCGCATCTCCTTGTAATTGCCGAACGAGGTGCCGCAATGGACCAGCGGGTAATAGTGTCCTACGTCCAGCCCCCGAGAACGGCCCGACACATAGGCCTGGTGGAAATTGCGCAGAAACACGGCGGCCAGGCTCACCACATTGCCGATGCCCGAGCCGTGATAGTTCCAGGCCGTGCACGAAGTCTGGTCGGTCTCGTCGAGATAGGAAATCTCCAGCTCGTTCATCAACCACAACAACGACGTGGGATAACCCGGAATATTGCCGCACTGGCCGCAGGATTTGTGTTGCCAAAGCTGGTTCGTGGGGATGCGCTTGGTCCAGCCGTAGAGGGTTTTCGCCTCGATCGGCTGATGCTGGTCGGCGACCCGGTGGACGACGATCTCGCCATCCTTCTCGAGCTGCCACATGGCGTCGCGCACATCCTCGACCCGGTTCTTGCCGACGCCGAGCGCGCGCTTGTCGATACGCGCCTCGACCCACGAGGTGGCGGTCCGTGCCTGGTCCGGGCTCAGCTTCGCGTCGCGCCACTCGCTACCGTGGCCCGTCAAGCGCTCGTCCTGCCTATCCATCGTGCCTAGTCCTCATCATCGTCTTCCTGTTCCTCGAGCCAGTCCTCGTAGTCCTCGCGCTTCTCGTCCATGATGTCGGAAATGACGTCGAACAGGTTCTCGTCGATGGTTTCCAACTGGTCGAGGACGCCGGTCTCCTCCCAGATCGTATAGAGCTCGACGGAGGTCTTGAGATTGACCTGCCAGGCCGTATCGAGCGTGTGCAGGGTGGGCATCGGGATGGCCTTGCGCAGCACGCCGAGCGGCGCGTCGATCTTGCTGATATTCGGCCCCCAGTCGGGAAAATGCTCCTGGCTGATCATGTTCGGCGCCAGCTGGTTGCCGGTCGAGATCAATTTCAGCATGACCCGCGAGAACGGCCTCAGCACGTTCTTCGCCGATTCCATGTCGCGCTTGATCGCGACCTCGCGCATGACCATAACCAGGCCGCCCGGCGAGTTGCCGAAGGGGCAGCGCGCGGCGCAGGAATAGCACTGGGCGCAGGCCCAGATCTTCTCCTGCATGGCGTCGTGGATGCCTTCGAGATTCTCCGTCCACAGGAGCTGGACGATCTCGCGCGGCGAATAGTCGTAGTAATGGGCCGAGGGGCAGGTCGCGGTGCAGATGCCGCAATTGAGGCAGCCATTGAGCTCGTGGTCGAAGCGCGGGTGCGATTCGATATCGCGATAGATCTCCTCGAGCTCCTCGCGGTCGAGCGCGGGGGTCCCGGAAAGCGGATCGCCGATGGTTTCAGCCACCCGTGCCATTGCTCGCCAACCGTTAGTAGGTCAAGGTCCGCAGGTCTTCGTCTTCCATGACCTGCTCTATGAGATAGGCGCCGCCGACGATTCCCTCGCATTCCGGGATCAGGTCATCCTCGGTCATGTCGAACAGATCGAGGTTCGGCGAGCAGCAAAGGAATTTCACCCCGGCTTCGTGGGCGTCCTTGATGAAATCGTAGACCGTCTTGTCCGAGCCCTCCTTGACCGTCAACTTGTCGGCAACGCCCTTCTTCATGAGCTGGCCGGCGGTTGCTGTGCAGAGCACACTGACGTCATATTCCATCGCCGCGGCAACGCTTGCCTGGAAGAACGGCGCACCCAGCTCCTCCGGATTGCGCGGGTCGGTATTGACCAGGATGATCAGCAGCTTGTCGGCCATATGCTTTCCGCCTGGAACGGCACCTCATATTAGATTATGCTAATTTCCGCGACAGTGAGCGGGAAGTCAAGCGCGGACGTGGCATGACCGATTTCGATATCGACGACCTCAAGGGCAAAGCCGCCAAAGCCGCGCGGCTGCTCAAGGCGCTGGGCAACGAATACCGCCTGCTCGTGATGTGCGAGCTGGCCCAGGGCGAGCGCTCGGTGGGCGCGCTGCAAGAGGTGGTGGGCCTCGGCCAGTCGGCCTTGTCGCAGCATCTCGCGCGGCTCAGGCGCGACGGCCTCGTCAGCGCCCGGCGCTCGGCGCAAACGGTGCTCTATTCAATATCCTCTAAAGAGGTCATGGTCTTGATGGAGACCTTGTACGACCTCTATTGCAGCGATACCAACGAAGCCTAGCGCGGCTGCATCCAGCCCGTCAGCTTCATCACGCCGACCATGATCCGGCTCAGTGCCTCGGCGATCTCGGCCTGTGCGGCGCGCACCTTTTCGAGCCCCTCCCCCATATTCTTCGGAACGTCTTCGGAAGCCATCACGTAGTCTTCGACCATGCCGGTCTTCATGCCCGGATGGCCCGAGAAACCAAGCGCGTTGGTGCCAATCTGGAAGACGGCGGCTAAGCCATCGTCAGCGACCGCAAGGATGTCCGCATGGTCAGGCGGCAGGGCCCGGTCGCGGCCGTAGACGACCTGCGGGAAGCGCGCCGGCATATGGCCTGACAAGGCATCGTCGCGAACCCGGCGCGCCTCGCCGACCGTCAGCCGCAACGCCGCCGGCTCGCTCCTGCCGCCGCCCGCCAGGGCGAGAATCTGGGCACCCAGCCCGAAGCCGACGACGGGCTGGCCGCGCTCCAGGTACGCCCGCGCCAGCTCGACCTCGGCCTGCAGGCTCGGCAGCAGCGGCCCGCTGACGGATCCCCACGGCCCGCCACCGAGCAGGATCAGGCCATCGCTGGGCAGCGCCGCGGTGACCGCCCAGTCGCCGCCCGTGTGGGGTCTGAGGTAGCGGAAGCGCACGCCGCGGCCCTCCAGGTGATCCTCGATCAGCCCGAGATGCTCGGCATCGCTATGTTGGATTAGGTAGAGGTTTGCCCGTTCCACCCGTCCCGCTTTCCTGATGCAGCATTTGATATTACGCTTTTCTAATATACTATGGCGGACCGAGCCTAGGGAGGGAAATACCGGTGGGCTGGTACGAGCGCATCAGCGAAATCGAGCCGTTCGACGAGCTCGGGCTGGACGCTGCCCTGGTGCGCCGCCTCGAGCGTCGCGCAGACACCCTATCGTTGCCGTCGATCCGTTTCTACACGCCGACCTTTCGCGCCTACGAGACAGACGAGCTCAAGGGCTGCGGCCGCAACAGCTTTCCCGCCTTCTCGGTGACGGGTCCGGCCTGCGCCCTGCAATGCGATCATTGCCGGGCCAAGATCCTCGAGCCGATGATCCCGGCCACCAGCCCGCAGCAATTGGAGGCCAAGGTACGCGACCTGGTGCTGCTGCAGGACTTGCGGGGCTTTCTGCTCTCCGGCGGCTCCAACCGCCGCAACGAAGTGCCCTATGAGCGCTACTTCCCGACCATCGAGCGCCTGAAGCGGGACTTTCCCTATCTGCGCATCGCGCTGCATTCGGCATTGCTCGACGAGGCCAGCGCCAAAGGCATGGCGTCGGCCGGTGTCGATGTCGCCATGCTCGACGTGATCGGTGCCCGGGAAACCATTTCCGAGGTCTATCACCTCGATCGCCCGGTCGCGGATTTCGAGGCCACCCTGGCGGCGCTTTGCGCGACGGAGATGGAGGTGGTGCCCCATATCGTCATCGGCCTGCATTACGGCCGCCTGTTGGGCGAGATGACCGCGCTCGACATCGTTGCCCGCCATGGCATCGACGCCCTGGTGCTGGTGGTGCTGATGCCGTTCTATGCGGCGCCCGAAACCCCCTTCGCCACCGTGCCACCGGCGGATGTGGCGGAGATATTCCTCGCCGCGCGCGAGCGTATCGCCGAGCGCCCGGTACAGCTTGGCTGCGCCCGTCCCGCCGGGCGCCACAAGGTGCTGACCGACGCCTATGCCGTGATGGCCGGGCTCGACGGCATCGCCTTTCCCGCCGAGGGCGCCGTTGCCGTCGCCAATGCGATAGGACGGCCGGTCGATCAGGAGCATGCCTGCTGCTCGATGGTACTGGACGCGGTGGCCTGAGCATGGCCGAGCACCATCCCGATGTTCTGGTCGGCGGCCTCGGCCCGGCCGGCAGCCGGGCGGCGGCGGCGGTTGCCGCGGCGGGTTTCCCGGTCATCGCGCTCGAGCGCAAGCACAGCCCGGGCCGCCCGCTGCAATGCGCCGAGCTCGTGCCCGCCATGCTCGACCAGGAGCTGGCCGGCCTGGCGCCATTGACGCGCCAGTCGATCGTTCGCATGCGCACCTATGTCGAGAGGGACGAAGCCGACGAGAGCCCCGACTTTCGCGGCCGCATGATCGATCGCGAAGCCTTCGACAGCCACCTCGCCAACCTCGCCCAGGCGGCCGGCGCGGACTGCCGCTTTGGCCAGACGCTACGCAGCGTCTCGCCTGACGGCGTCGTGGAGACCGCCGACGGCAGGCGCTACCGCCCGCGCCTGATCATCGGCTGCGACGGCACCCGCTCGCCCATCGGCGGCGCCATCGGCGCGACCAACACGCAGGTCGTGGAGACCCGTCAGACGGCTGTGGCCTTGCGCGGCACTTCGGACAGCACGGACGTGTTCCTGCGCGGCGCCATCGTCGGCGGCTATGGCTGGCTTTTTCCCAAGGGTGGCAGCGCCAATCTCGGCGTCGGCGTGGCGGCCTGCGCCCGCCGCAGCCTCAAGCCCGCGCTGGACGGGCTTTGCGCCGACCTTATCGCGGACGGGCGCATCGAGGCCGGCGCGGCAGCGTGTACCGGTGGTGCAATCCCCGTAGGCGGGCGCGTCCGCAGCATCGGCCGACTCGGCAAAGTGCCGGTCATACTGGCAGGCGATGCGGCGGGCCTGGCCAATCCGATTACCGGCGCCGGCATTGCCGCGGCGGTGCAATCGGGCCGGCTTGCCGGACTTGCCGCCGCGGCCTGGCTAAAAGGCGACGGCGAAGCCTTGGCCGACTACGATGACGAGCTTGGCGAGCTGTTCGATGCCTCGCTCGGCCGCGCCCGCGGCCACCGCCTGGCGCTGATGCAGGCCTATCGTGAAAGCGGACAGCTTTCGCGGACGGCGCTACGGCGCTCGTGGATCGCCTATCCCGACTACTGGGCAACTGGAGAGCGCTAATGGCCTGCATGGAGCCACCGAGGGCACCTGTCGCCGATTTTCTCGACGATGAAAAAGGCATGCAGCCACGCGAGCCGGGCCAGGTGCCGCGCGAGGCGCGCAACGGCGCCCGCGTCAAATCGGCATCCCAGACACCGCAAGGCCTCTATCGCCCGAACGACAACCGGCTCACGCCCGATATGCGCTCGCCCGCCTATGTGCAGATGTCGACCGCCGCCGCGATCACCCTCGGCGTCATGGCCGGCTACATGCACCGCACCAGCTGCACCCGCTGCCTCAATCTGCTGCTGACCTATCCCGAAGGCTGCCGGGCCAACTGTGCCTATTGCGGCCTGGCGCGGCACCGCGAGGCCGAGCGCGATTATGCCGACCGCAACTTCATCCGCGTCGACTGGCCGGCGGTGCCATACGAGGACGTGCTCGATATCATGGCGGCGGGCGGCGACAAGGGCCGCTTCCAGCGCATGTGCATCAGCATGATCACCCATCCGCGCTCCGACGAGGACACGCGGGCACTGCTCGGGCGCTGGGTCGAGCGCGTACCGGACATACCCGTCTCGATCCTCTCCAACCCGACCACCATGAGCCGCCAGGACGTGCAGGAGCTCAAGGACCTCGGTGCCGAGATCTTCACCGTGGCGCTCGACGCGGCCAATCCCGAGCTGTTCGCGCGCACCCGCGGGCGCGGCGTCGGCTCGCCGCATAGCTGGGACAAGTATTGGCAGATCCTGCGTGCCGCGGCGGATATCTTCGGGCCGCAGAAGTTCGGCGCCCACCTCATCGTCGGCATGGGCGAGAGCGAGCACGACGTGCTGTCCCAGGTCGCGGCGATCCGCGCCCTCGGCGGCCATAGCCACATGTTCGCCTTCTTCCCCGAAACAGGCTCGCTGATGGATCACCTGCCGCCGGCACCGCGGGCCCAGTGGCGGCGCGTTCAGCTGGCACGCTATCTGATGGACTACCGCGACGTGCCGTTCGCGCGCCTGCGCTTCGACGACACGGGACGCGTCATCGATTTCGGCCTGCCGGCGGACGAAGTCGAGGCCATCATCGACGCCGGCACGGCCTTCCGCACCTCGGGCTGCCCCGGCAAGGACAGCGACGACGTCTCCGCCTGCGACCGGCCTTACGGCGATTCGCCGCCGAGCGACATCGCCTCCTATCCCTGCAAGCTCAACAAGCGCGATATCGCCAAGGTTCGCCGCCAACTCAACAGCACCTCTTGAGACGATGTCGCCCCGCTTCAGGGTCATCGACACCGGCCTGCGCGGCGCGCGCCACAACATCGCCTTCGACCAGGCGCTGATCGACGCCCGCGGCACCGGCGATATCCCCGATACCATCCGCTTCCTGCGCTTCTCTCCGAGCGCGCTGGTCGGCGTCCACCAGGTGCTGAGCCACGAAGTGCGGCTCGACTATTGCCGGCGCGAAGGCATCGAGGTCGCACGCCGCATCACCGGCGGCGGCGGGCTCTATCTCGACCCGGGCCAGCTCGGCTGGGAGCTGGTGTTCGAGCACGCCAGCCTCGGCCTGCGCCGGCTCGACGATATCACGCGGCGGATCTGCGAAGCGGCAGCGCTGGGCTTGCGCAAGCTCGGCGTGGACGCGCAGTTTCGTCCGCGCAACGATATCGAGGTTGACGGGCGCAAGATCAGCGGCACGGGCGGTGTCTTCGATGGCGATATCGTCTTTTTCCAGGGTACGCTTCTGGTGGATTTCGATGTCGAGCGCATGATTGCCGCTCTCAAGGTTCCGGTCGACAAGCTGGCCAGGCACGATGTTGCCTCGGCGCGCCAGCGCGTGGTCAGCCTGACCGAGTTGTTTGGCGAGGCCATGCCCGACGAAGATAGCATTCGCCAGGCCTTGCTTGACGGTTTCGCGGAAGGGCTCGGTATCGCGGCGGTGTGGGGCGAGATTACGGCCGGCGAGGAAGCGCTGGCGCAGGATATCCACGACGACGAGATCGGCGGCGACGATTTCGTTGCCATGCGCGATGTGCCTGAGGCGGGCAACGGCGTGGTGACCGCCTCGCTGACCAGGCCTGCCGGTACCTTGCGTGCCGATATCCGCCTCGAAGGCAGCCACGACGAGCGCATTCGCGAGGTGTTGTTGAGCGGCGACGCCTTCGTCTCGCCCGCGCGCACGCTTTACGACCTTGAGGCAGCGCTGCGCGGCGTCGCAGTCGCCGATGCCGGCGCCACGGTAGACGCCTTCTTTGCCAGCCATTCCGCCAGCCTCGGCGGGCTGGCCCCGGCCGATTTCCGCAAGGTTGTCGAGGCGGCCTTGCAACAGCTCACCTTCGAAGTCGGCGGCCACCGCCTGCGCGGCCACTGGATCGGCCCACGAGAGGGGCAAGCACCGGCCCTGGTGTTCCTGCACGAGGCGCTAGGCTGCAGCCGCCTATGGCGTGACGTGCCCCACGCCATTGCCAAGGCAACCGGCCTCGGCGCCTTGGTCTACGACCGCCTCGGCTCGGGCGATTCCGACCCGCTCTCCCTGCCCCACTCGCGCGACTACCTGATCGAGGAAGCGACGCAGTCACTGCCCTGCGTGCTCGATGCGCTGTCGCTCGAGCGCGTCATCCTGGTCGGCCATTCGGACGGTGCGACCATTGCCCTGATCGCCGCCGGAGCGATGCCCGAGAGGATCGCCGGCGTGGTCGCCCTGGCACCGCATCTCTTCAGCGAGCCGCAAACGCTTGCCGCGATCCGCAGCCAGATCGAGGCCTTCGAGAGCGGCGACTTGAAGCAACGCCTGGCGCGCTACCACGCCAGCAAGACCGAGACCCTGTTCGCCCGCCTGGTGGATGCCTGGACCGGCGGCGGATTGCGCCACTGGGGCGCCGAGCCCTGGCTTGCCCAGATACGCTGCCCGGTGCTGGCAATACGCGGCACGCAAGACCCCTATTTCAGCGCGGCCCAGACCGCTGCCCTCCAGGCCGCCATCTCCGGCGCACTTGAAACCCTCGCCCTACCCGACTGCGGCCACAGCCCCCACCAGCAAGCACGCCAGGCGACGCTCGCCGCCGCTACCGCCTTCGTTCGCGACATAGTGAACGGGCCAGCCCTGGCCAAAGCCTCGAAGGTCGTGACAGGATAACGACAGACCAACTTTTGCGAGCAAATTGGGAGTGGACAAGACATGACGAGACATCTCGCCTTATTGGCCGGTGCCGCGATGCTTGCGGGCGCCGGTCTCGGCTATGCCGCCGGGCACAATGGTCACGGAACCATCGTCTCCTGGGACGAGGTCGAATGGGCGCCGATCCGCGAAGGCTCGCCGGTCAGCGTTTTCGTCCTTTGGGGCGACCCGGCAAGTGGCGCCCATGGCCGGCTTTTGAAGCTTCCGGCCGGTTTCAACGCACCCATCCACGCGCATACGGGCGACTATCACGGCATCAATCTCGCCGGCACCTGGCTGCACAGCTTCGAGGCGACGGGCGAGAGCCGCGAGCTGCCGCCGAGGTCCTACGTCTTCCAGCCGGGCGGGGAGATGCACGGCGACGCCTGCCTCGGAACCGAGGACTGCGTCATCTTCCTGACCCAGTCGGTTGCCGGGGATTTCATCCCCCGGGAATAGCGGAGGCTAGACCGGCAGCGGCAGCACGTCGCCCAGGCGATCGCCGATCTCGTCGGAGCCGACGCGGAACAGGCAGCCCATGCCGCTGTCGGTGCTGCGCGCCACGCGCGCGCGGAAGCTGCCGAAACGAACGATGTCGAGGACGAGCTCCGTATCCCGCGGCAGGGCCAGCTCGCAGCGCACGAAGGCACCGCCGAGCGACAGGTTGAGCACCGAGCACTGCACGGCTTGTCCGTCATGGCTGAGCGTGGCCGGGTAGGACACCACCACGCGCGGATGCACGCGAAGATCCCTGGCACCCTTATCGATGCCCCGCAGCCCGTCTATGACCCGATCGACGCGCGCCGGATCCTCCACGAAAGCGACACCGTGATTCTCGGCATGGCTGCGGATCAGCGCCGCATGCAGGGACTCGGCGCCATCGATGCTGATGGTCAGGCCGTCCGGCGCGGAGAACGGCTGCGCAATGCGGAACAACGCACCCCCCGCCGAGACGTTGAGGACCTGGCCGCCGAACACCCTGCCGCCGGCCTCGATCTGCGCCGCGGCGAGGATCGCGGAGCGGTGATGTTGCCGCTTCTCCTGGCGCCTCGCTTCGCTATCCGTGTTGTCCGACATGCTCCGATTCCCGCGCTAGCGGCAGTATAGCGCTTATGGTGCCACATTGCTGAGGATAACCGTGCCACTGGCGGCGAACATGCCGCCGACGCCGTGTACGACCGAGATTTTCGCGCCCGCGACCTGGGCCGGCGAGGTGCCGCGCATCTGGCGCATGCCTTCCTGCAGGGCATACATACCGTACATGCCGGAATGCATATAGCTCAGGCCGCCGCCATTGGTGTTGAGCGGCAGCGAGCCACCGGGCGCGGTGTTGCGCTCTTCGATGAAAGCCGCCGCCTCGCCGGGGCGGACGAAGCCGAGGTCCTCGAGCCCGTACAGCGGCAGATGGGCGAAGGCGTCGTAGATCATGAGATGGTCGACGTCGCCGCGGGCGATGCCGGCCTCGGCGAAGGCCTTTTCGCCCGACACCCGGAAGGCGCGCGAGCTTTTGAAGTCCTTCATCTGGCTGATCAGCGGCGCCTCGACGCTCTCGCCGGTGCCGAGGATGTAGACGGGCCTGGTGGGAAAGTCGGCTGCCCGGTCCGCCTTGGTCAGCACCAGCGCGCCGCCGCCGTCGGTCACCAGGCAGCACATCAGCAGGCGGAAGGGGTAGCAGATCATCTTCGAGGACAGCACGTCGTCGGCCGTGATCGGCTCGCGGAAGCTGGCGCGGGGATGAAAGCCCGCCCATTCGCGCTGCACCACGGCGATGTTGGCCAGCTGCTCTTCGCTGACGCCGTAGTCCTTCATGTAGCGCAGCACCGGTATCGTGAACATGGTCGGCGGCCGGGTGACGCCATAGGGCTGCTCGAACTGCATCTGGAACTGCGAGGGGAAGATCGAGGCGCCGGAGCGGCCGACCCAGTGGCGCCCGCTCTCGCCGTGGGTGATCAGCACCGTCGAGCAGAGGCCCTCGTTAATGGCCGCGGCGGCATGGCGCACGTGCAGCATGAAGGAGCAGCCGCCGACCGAGGTGCCGTCGACCCAGGTCGGCGTGATGCCGAGATAATGCGCGACCTCGGATGCGTTGTGGCCGGCGGTGGCGACGCCGTCGATATCCTTGATGGTCAACCCGGCATCGGCGAGCGCGTTGAGGCCCGCATCGGCGTGCAGCTGGATTTGCGACATGTCGGGGATCTTGCCGAGCCGCGTGGTCTCGGCGGCGCCGACGATGGCGACGGATTTCCGCTTCATTTGAGCGGCCGGAACTGCGGCAGGGTGATGTCGTCGCTAAGCACCTCGAACGTGACCTCCAACGGCATGTCGAGCTGCAAGGCTTCCGGCGTCTGCTCGCACTCGACGATGTTGGACATCAGCCGCGGCCCCTCTTCCAGCTCGACCACGGCGATGGCGAAGGGTGGCTCGAAGCCCGGCGAGGGCAGATGGTTGATGACATAGCTATGCAACGTCGCGCGTCCCGAGGCCGTGACCAGCGAGACCTCGCGCGCACCGCATTCGGGGCAGAACGGACGCGGCGGAAAATAGATGCTGTGGCAGCTATCGCACTTTTGCAGGCGCAGCTCGCCCGCACGGGCGCCGTCCCAGTAGTGCTGCGTCTCTGGCGTCGGTTTGGGTATCACGCGTTCGCTCACGTCTTTCTCCTACAGGGCATCGATCTCGTCATCGCTGAAGCCCCAATCCCGCAGGGCTTCGGTATTGTCGTGACCGGCGGCGACCGGCGGTGTCGGGGTCGCCGTGGGCGTGCGCGAGAAGCGCGGCGCCGGCGCCGGCTGGGCGACGCCATCGACCTCGACGAAAGTGCCGCGGGCAACGTTGTGGGGGTGCTCGACCGCCTCCGCCATGGTGAGGACGGGCGCGAAGCAGACATCGGTGCCTTCCATGACCTCGCACCACTCGGCGCGCGTCTTGGTCTTGAAGATCTCCGCCAGGCGGGCCTTCTGGGCCGGCCATTCGCCGCGCTGCATCTGGTCGTCGAACCAGGCATCGTCGGCGATGCCGGTCTTCTCCCTCAGCAGGGCATAGAACTGGGGCTCGAGCGAGCCGATGCAGATCCACTCGCCGTCGGCGCATTCATAGGTGTTGTAGTATGGCGCGCCGCCGTCGAGCCAGTTGCTCTCGCGGCCCTCCTGCCAGAAGTCCCAGGCGCGCAGGCCGTAGATGATGGCCATCAGCGACGAGGCGCCATCGGTCATCGCCGCGTCCACCACCTGGCCCTGGCCGGAGGCGCGCGCTTCGAGCAGGCCGCAGAGCAGGCCGAAGGCGAGATACATGCCGCCGCCGCCGAAGTCGCCGACCAGATTGAGCGGCGGCACCGGCCCGCCGGCCTTGGTGCCGATGGCGCTCAAGGCGCCCGACAGCGCGACGTAGTTGATGTCGTGGCCGGCGGCATCGCGCAAGGGCCCGTCCTGGCCCCAGCCGGTCATGCGGCCATAGACGAGCTTCGCATTGCGCGCCAGCGCCACATCGGGGCCGAGGCCCAAGCGCTCCATGACGCCGGGGCGGAAGCCCTCGATCAGCGCGTCGGCGCCCGCGATGAGCTTGAGCGCGGCGTCCGCGCCCGCCGCCGTCTTGAGATCGAGCGCCACCGAGCGCCGGCCGCGGTTCAAGATCTCGAACTTGGGCTCGCGGCGTGCCTCGGCGCCCTTGCGGTCGATGCGCAGCACGTCGGCGCCCATGTCCGCCAGCATCATGGCGCAGAACGGCCCCGGGCCGATGCCGGCGAATTCCACCACGCGCAGACCCGCCAGCGGGCCCCGTCTGTTCTCGGTCATGCTCACGCCACCTCCGCCCGGCCGTTGTTCAACACCACGAGGTCCCGTTCTACCACCCTTGAGCGGAAGGACACGAGGCCGCCGTCGCGCCACATCTCGGTGCGGATGGTCTCGCCGGGATAGACCGGCGCCGAAAAGCGCAGATCAAGCGAGCGGAAGCGGCTCACGTCGTAGTCGCACTGCGTTCGCAGAATGGCGTGCCCGGCGACGCCGAGGGTGCAAAGCCCGTGCAGGATGGGTTTGTCGAAGTTGGCCGCGCGCGCCACGGCGGGGCTGACATGCAGCGGGTTGGGATCGCCGGAAAGGCGGTAGATCAGCGCCGCGCGCGGCGAAGTCGGCAGATCGCAGACGGTGTCGGGTGCGCGCTCAGGCAAGGCATGCACGGGCTTGACCGGCCCCGCGGGCCCGCCGAAGCCGCCGTCGCCACGCGCGAAGGTGGTCGAGGTCAGGGTCGCCAGCGCCGCGCCGCTCGCCTTGTCGTGCAGGGTGCGCTCGGAATAGAGCAGCGCGCCCTTGTCCGCGCCTTTGTCGACCAGCCCCGTGACCTTGGTGGTCGAGACCACGGTCGCTTCCGGCGGCAGCGGCGCATGAATGCGCAAGCCCTGCTCGCCATGGAGGACCCGCACCCAGTCGATGCCGCTCGCCGCATCGCGCACCCAGAAGCCCGGCCCGGCAAGCACCACCGCCATGGTCGGCAGCGCCTTGAAGTCCGCCTCCTCGAAAACGAAGTCGAGCTCGCGCGCATCAAGCGGATCGGCCCCGAGGCCGAGCCCGAGGGCATAGAGAATGCTGTCCCGCGCCGTATAGCTCTGCTCGACCGCTTCGAACGGCCAGTTGAGCAATTTCTCAGGATCGATCGCCATCGCCATCCCCTCATTGTTCGCGCGCACCGACACGGGTGTAGCGGAAGTAGGCGGCACGGACAAATGCGCTTCCGGCAGGGCTGGGGGTGGGCTATTGTGCGAACGCCTCAGGGCGGGCGCGATCTCGTTGCCGGCGACGCCAAGAACCATAGTTGCCATCACGAACCGTCCTTGCAGACTCTTGACCTTGAAGAACGCGTGCATCCCACCAAATACGAGCAATACTAGTTTCCAGAGAGCATTATTTCTCATGCCGAGAGCCTCTGAATCAGCCCAAACTGCGGCGAAGGAAATTCTTACGAACTTGAAGCACCAAATACCGCCGCGTAGCCGTCGATCTTGGAAGCATCGCTGGGTATCGCCCGACCACGGAGAAAAGGCCTTGATCGGGCTCATTTGCAAGGCTCTCAGATGCGCTTGGCCCAAGGACACAGCGGTCTTCGTCACCAGACCCTTCACCGAGTTGCGAGACCAATCACCAAGCGCAGCACGAAGTCATCAGCTGTATCTCTATCTCAATATAATTCGTCTCGGGTATCGAGAATTCTCGATCCGACGTCGGTGACCAGGAAACGACCCCTGGCTATTAGACCACCCCCCGGATAGTCGAACGCCGCCGCCTGGACCTCGGCCACGGCCTCAGTGGCCGCCAGATGCCACTCGCATTCGGCGATCACCGTCGCCTCGTCCGGGTTCGGCGAATAGCCGCGTGCGTTGCGGTCGAGCAGGCCGAACTCCCGCCCGACACCCACGATCAGCCCGAGGCAGTCGCAGGCCACGCCGCGCCGCGCGCCGTGGTGGTGCTTGGGCGTGCCGACCCAGCGCCGTGCCGCAGCCGTAACAGTCGGGCCATCAACCCTCCCAAATTGTGAAAGGGCGTCGATCTCGTTATCTTCGGAGGCCGCTTTGACCAGCATTCTTGCTCCTTAGGTAGCCCCCATGACCGCTTCATCGACGAAACAACACTGCGCCTTCCGTTCAAGGTTGGGGAAGGAATGCCAATTTCAGGGTCAACGTGGCTTAATCGACTTCGAAGACCAGACTTGGTGCGATCTTCACCTCCCTCTCGGAGCCAAAGGCCATTGGCGCGAGAACAAGTTGAAAGATTTCAGTGCCCACGTGCTTCATCGGATTCGTGAGGCCAAGAAAGCTGGTCAGGCTGTTGATCTAACCGGAGTGGTAATTCCAGGGGATATTGACGTGACGGAGTTCTCCAGTAAGCCCAAAGCGCTTCCTGAAATTCACTTCGAGGAGAGCACGTTCGGCGGTGGAGCGCGCTTCAATGGTGTCTTTTTCGCTGGCGATGCCCACTTCGACAACGCCATTTTCGTGGGCAAGGCGGAGTTCGACAATGCCCAATTCCATCACACCGCTTGGTTCCGCAACGCCAAATTCAAGCGCGCCGCACGATTTATTTCGACTCAATTCCAGGGGCAAGCTCGGTTCGCTCTTGCCATATTTGAAGGGGTGGCACGGTTTGAGACAGCACAGTTTAAAGGGCATGCTCGATTCTACAGAGCCACATTCAGCGATGCCAATTTTTTAGAAGGTCATTTCCATAGTATCGCATCGTTTTACAAAGCGAGATTTGGTCTTTCGAATTTTGGGTCGAGAAGGTTCCAAGACGTGGCATCGTTCATTAAGGCAAGATTCTCTCGTGATGCGAAATTCCCCAGCGCCCAGTTCAGTAAAGAAACTTCTTTCAATCACGCCACGTTTCTCAACAAAGCGCTATTCTCTGTTAGCGTGTTCCGGGGCACGGCACGATTTGATGGCTCCACATTCCTGGGCAACGCAAACTTCCTTGACGCCGAGTTCGCTGCCGGCGCAGTATTCGAGGGAGCCGTGTTTCGGGCGGAAGCCGATCTTTCATCCTCGGAACCGGGCAACTACTCGTTCAACAAGTTCTCTAGGCTCGATTTTCGTGGAGTCCGTTTCCTTCAAAGTGTCCGCTTTATAAATCGACGGTTTCTCGACAAGGTGGATTTCAGTGGCACGCAGTTCTTGAATGAGGCTCCAGAATTTTATGGTTGCGAACTGCACCAGGGCACGCAATTTTCGGCCGCCACCAAGTTCGCCGATACCAGCCCTAAATCCGCCGCGGCCTATCGCACCCTCAAGCAAGCGATGGAAGAGAGGCGCGCCCGCGATGAGCAAGGGCTATTCTTTGCCTTGGAGCAGAAATGCCGTCGAGGTGACCCCGACACGCCGCGCCTTGTCCGTATGGGTTCAGGGCTTTACGACTTTACGGCCGATTATGGGCAAAGCCTGTCGAGACCTCTCCTTTGTTTGTTCGGCGCTTTCGCCGTCTTCTACCTCATCTATCTTGGCGCCATGACAGGCGCGATCATCTGCTGGGATGACGCCGAACGCGTCCTGCGCTTCACCTTGGAGCAGGTCTTCCGCCCCTTCCGTGTCTTCGGTGACGATTGCGTTGCTATCCACCTGGCACTTTTTGCTAGCATGCACAGTCTTTTGAACTTCGCTCTTCTAACCCTTTTCATCGTCGCCGTCCGACGCCGATTCCGAATCGCATGATTTCCTACCCAGGTCCTGCACCGCGACGGCGCATTCCACCGCCTCGACCACGCTCGGGAACTCGGCGAGGACGCTGTCGCCGGCGGTGTCGATGAGGCGGGCCGAACGCGCCTCGATGCGCTCTTGGAAGACCTTGCGCGCTTGCTCGAGCGCGGCCACGGTGGCGCGCCCGCCCCACAAACCGCTCCGCGCCCGCATGATCAGTCTGGCGGCACCGGGGGCTGCGCCAATTCCTCGGGGGTCGCTGGCATCATATCATTCGGCCAGGCATCCCTTTGCGTAGACCCTTGGTCCTGCGACGATAGGATCGGCATGGCTTCGCCCTTAACCCGCCAGCGCCACATCGCGGTCGCGCAATGGTGCGGGCGCATGCCACGCCCAGCGATCTGCATCTCGACGAGGCTGTCGAGAGTGCTCGCCCCCACAGCCATGCCTGCCAGCTCAAGCAAGGAAATATCATCTCGCCACAGCGCATCCACATGGTCCGAGGCTGCCTCGCGCACCAGTTCCTCGCGCAAGACGCCACAGGGGCGCATCGTGCCGTAATCGGCCGCGACCCACAACAGTCCAAGAGCCAACAGAATGAGCACGCTCACAGTCAGAGAATTGGTGACTTCTATGAGAGACTTTCCCATCTTAATGCCCTCCCCAGACGGCACACTCCACCGCCTCGACCACGCTCGGGAACTCGGCGAGGACGCTGTCGCCGGCGGTGTCGATGAGCCGGCCCGAGCGCGCCTCAATGCCGACGCGGAAGACCTCGCGAGCCTGCTTGAGCGCCGCCACCGTGCCACGGTCGTCGGCGGCCATGAGGCGGGAATAGCCCGCCACGTCGGCCGCCAGGATCGCCGCCAGCTTGCGCCTGCCCTCCTCGCTGCTCATCGCTCCCCCCGCGTCACAAGGCACAACCCGCAGTCTGCCACGGAAGGCGCGCGCTGTTGAGTCCGGGTATTGGCACACAGTTTGAGGCACCAGACTGTCCCCGTTGGTTTCGCGCCTTCGCTGATGCGATGATGCAATTCTAATACGTTGATATATTGGATATATTCGTATTAATTAGTGACTGGAACCGATTAACGGAACCGATTAACGGGAACCGGTCAACGCGGGCGTGCGCAGGGCGTGCGGCACGTCGACCTCGACGCCGGGCCTGGCCAGGCCCTGCTCGGCCAGGCGCAGGCGCAGCAGCGAGAGGTGCTCGCGGCCCCAGAACAATTCGTCGTCGAGCAGGTAGCTCGGCACGCCGAAGACACCGCGCTGCTCGGCCTCGGCGCGGATGCGGTCGTGCTCGGCGCGGCCCTCGCCGTCGAGCCAGGCAGCCCAGCCCGCGGTATCGGCGCCGGCCTCGGCGAGCACGCCGCGCAACACCTCGCGGTCCTCGATATCGAGCTCGCGCTTCCAGAAGCGGTCATAGGTGATGTCCGTATAGGCACGCACCGCGCCCTGCTGCTTGGCGTAGAGCATGGCGATGCCGGCGAGCGACGAATCCCAGATCTTCCGCGGCCCGCGCACGGTCAGGCCGCGCAGGTTGGCGTAACGGCGCACGTCCATGTAGGAATAGCGCACGCGGCGCCATTGATGCTCGGAGCGCTCGGCCTCCAGCACCTCGCCATCCGCGCCCACCTTGGCGCTGCCGAGAAAATCCGGAATGTCGAGGGTGTAGGGCAGCCAGTTGAGCCGCACCGCGAAATCCCGCTCCAGCTGCCAAGTCTGGGCCACCGCGAGATAGGCATAGGGGCTCTTGTAGTCGAAATAGACGTCGAGAACCTTGTCGCTCATCGGCTTCCCCTCAATCGTCATCCTCGTCGCGCACCTGCGAGCGGAACTCCTCCGCGTACAGCACCACCGCGCCGGTTACCACCGCCGCCTCGTCCGCCGCCAGGGCCCGGACCAGATAGCGCCCGTCCGGCAGCGGCTGGGAGAGATCGACGGCACGGCGCACGAAGTGCTCGTCGTCGACCTGGACATAGGCCCAGCTGCGGCCCAGGGCGTGGACCACGGCGCTCGCCGGCAAGGCGCGCCCGGCCAGGGGCGCGGCGCGGCGCGGCAGCCAAAGCTGTATGCGCGCACCCGCCGGCAGCACGGTATCGGCGGCGACGAAGAAATGCGCCTCGCCCGGCGCGGCGCGGCCGCCGCGAGGCGCCGCGGAAATGTGGGCCGCGGGCCGCGCCGAGCGGCGCTCGCCGTCGGCGGCGACGAAGGCCCGCGCCACGCCCGATGCCAACGGCAGGGCTGCCGGCAAATGCACCAGGATTATGGCATCGCGGCGATGGAACAGGGCCTCGAAGGTCTCGTTTTCGCGCTCGAAGGCCCAGCCCGCCAGCACCGGCCCCCAATCGCGGGCGGCGCGCCGGCGCACGGTATCGAGGCTGTCCCAAAGCCGGTTGCGCTCGGCACGCTCGGCCTGCCAGGCGGCTTCGGCCTGCTGCACGGTCTTTCGCGCCACATTGGCATTGTCGCTGTAGAGCGCCGCCAGGCGCCGGTGTTCGGCGCGCAGGGCGTCGAGGCGGATATCCGCGGCCTGGGCGCGGAAATAGGCTTCCCGGTAGCCCGCGCGCTGGTCGATCAAGGGCTGAATATCGACCACCTCGCCGACCAGCGCCACTTCCGGCACCAGGCTGACCGCTGCGAGCACGGCGGTCTCGATACCGCCGAGCGCCTGTGTCTCCTCGTCGAGGCGAACCGCCGGCACGCCGCCGACGATCAATGCCGGCTCGGCGTCGTCGTCGTCGTCGTCGTGCTCTTCGTTGTCGTCATCGTCGTCACCTTCGGAAGCCGCGTATTCGGTCTCGCCGCTGGCCTTAAGCCAGGCGATGGCCTGCTCCCAGGCGACGACCGCTCGCGCCTGCGCCTCGGCCAGCAGCGGCCCGGAGATATCGGGACGAATGAGTCCCGCGACGACCACGGCGGACAGCGCCACCCACATCAGCAAGCGCAGCAAGCTCAACGTCTTCCCCCGTTCCAGCCCGGCTCGCGCAGGGCCAGGGCTTCAAGATCGAGCGCCGGTG
>CAZVDW010000206.1:0-10575 GCA_964625645.1 uncultured Rhodospirillaceae bacterium | reverse complement strand
GCTTTACGTCGTCGGGCGCGTCGACGACATGATCATCTCCGGCGGTGAGAACATTCACCCCGAGGAAGTGGAGGATGTGCTGGCAGGCTCCGCGCTGGTCAGCCAGGCGGCCGTCATCGGGATGGCCGACGAGCGCTGGGGCGAGCGCGTCGTGGCATTCGTCGAGCCTGCGGATGAGAACGCCAGTGCGCTCGCATTGGATGGCCATTGCCTCGACAGCGGCCTCGCCCGCTTCAAGCGCCCGCGGGCCTATATCTTCGTTGCCGAGATCCCGCGCTCCGGGGCCGGAAAACTGTTGCGCCGCCAGCTCCGTGACGGCAACTACCAAGTTCTGGACGCATACGACAACCGACTTTGATTCCGACGGAGGTCTCATGGAACCGAACTACGCCGCCCGCCGCGCCGCCCTGCTCGAGGACCTCGACGGTCTCAGCGTCGATGTCGATGCCGCCCGCCGCATCGGCACGCTTACCCTGGACCGGCCGCCATTGAACACGGTGAGCTATCGCGGTCGCGCGCAAATCCGCGCCATCATCGAGATGTTCGACGACGACGACGATGTCGGGGTTGTCGTGATCCGCGGCGCCGGCGGCCTCTTCACCTCGGGTGGCGACGTCAAGCGCTTCCCCGAAATCCCGGTCGATCGCATGTCTGACCTTGCCGACAATATCGGCGCGCCCGAGCGCTGCTCGAAGCCTGTCATCGCGGCGCTCGAGAAATATGCCTTCGGTGTCGGCTTCGAGCTTTCGCTCGCCTGCGACTATCGCCTGGCAGCGAAGGAGACGCTGGTCGGCCTGCCCGAGATCACGCTGGGCCAGATGCCGGGCTCGGGCGGCAGCGTGCGCGTGGCGCGCATCGCCGGCATGACCCGCGCCAAGGACATGGTCATGCTGGGCAGGCGCATCCCGGCCGAGCAGGCCTGCGATTGGGGCTTGGTGACGGCGGTGGCCGAGGATTCCGATGCCTTGACGGTGCTCGTCGACGACTATGCCAAAAAGCTCAACGCCATGGCACCGGTGGCGCTGCGCTCGCTCAAGCGCGTCCTCAACGCGGCCTATGACAGCAGTCTCAAGGTGGCGCTGGAGATAGAGGGCCACGCCTACGAGAAGCTGCGGCGCACCGAGGATTACGCGGAAGGGCTGGCCGCCTTCAGCGAGAAGCGCAAGCCGGACTACAAGGGACGTTAAGCTTCAGGTACACTTGTCGATGTGATGGGTAGGGCAAAGCACGCGATAGCCGGCCTGACATTGGGGCTCACATTGGCCTCAGTGCCCGCCTGGGCGGCCTCCGACTTTGAAGATATCGCGATCATCTTCGAGACCTTGAACCAAGTCCTCGAAAGCCAACCGACAGGCGTCTCCGTGCCCTGGAGCAATCCGGTGACCGGCAATTCCGGTACCATCACCGCGGTTGCCACGGAAATCCAGCCGGACGGCACGCCGTGCCGGGAGTACCATCGCACCTATCCGGGCGATGTCAGCGCCAATCTCGTCGCCGGCAAGGCCTGCCGCACGGGCAACGGTGTCTGGAACGTGGTCGAGGAAAGCGAGGTCGAGATCGCGCCGCCCTGGAACGAACCCGAGCCCGAGCCGCAATGGCGCGAGCCCGAGCAGGAACCGGATCCAATCCCAGAGCGAGGCCCGGTCACGGCGGAAACACAGCGGGAGTTGGCGGCGGCGGGCTATTACGACGGCCCCATTGATGGCCAAATGTCGCCGGCCTTGCGTGAAGCCATTCTGGCCTATCAGGCGGCGGACGACCCAGCTTTCCGCGGTGACGCCCTCGCCGCCCGTCTCAGCGCGGACTGAGCCTCGTCAACAGACCCCGGTGGCGCTCGAAAGCAGCCTCCGCCCCGCTCAGGTCGCCAAGCCCCGTATAGGCGTGCCCGAGATATAACGGCGTGAAGATATCCGTCGGATCGATTTGCTCGGCAGCCTTCAACTCCTCCGCCGCCTCGCCATGGCGGCCCTGTTCGATAAGCAGATAGCCAAGCTCGCGGCGCAGGCGCGCGTCCGCGGGCGCCGCCTCCATGCCGGCACGAAAAGCCGACTCGGCACCGCCGAGACTGCCCAGCTTCACTGCCGAGAGACCGAAATACAGCCATGTGGTGGCATCGCCCGCGCCATTGCGCGCCGCATCGCCGAGGGCCGACGCCGCCTCGGAATAGCGGCCACCGCGATAGAGCAGCAGCCCCAGGGCGCGGTGAACGTCGCCGATGCCGGGGGCGATGGCGATGGCTTGGCGATAGGCGGCCTCCGCCGCCACGGCGTCGCCGGCCCGCTGGCGCGCCAGGCCGAGCAGGGCATGGGCGGCGCTGTCGGTGCCATCGACGGCAATGGCGCGCGCAAAATACGTTGCCGCCTTGGTATTGTTGCCGCGCGCAAGATTGCTGCGCCCCCAGCCGCGATAGGTCGCACCGATGCGCCCGATGCCGGCAAGCGCCGTGGCGTTGCCGGGGTCGAGGCTGAGGACCTGGCGATAGCGGTCGATGGCGGAATCGCCAACCGGCGTGGTGAGCTTGTCCGCCTGGCGCAACGCCTCAGCCTCGGCCAGCAGGTCGGCAACAGGGTCTTGCGGCTCCGGTTCCGGTTCCGGATCGCGCCAGGGTAGCGGCAGCGGCGATGGCAGCGGTAGGAACGGATCGACGACGGCCACGAATTCCGGTGCCGCGGGCATGGCGAGCCCTGACGGCGCAGGCGGCAGAAACACGGTTATCCGATCATCAAGCTCGGCGATCGGCGGATCCTCCCAACGCGGCGGCTTGGCGAGTGCCGGCGGCAAGGCCAGGCCAAGCCGCGGCGGCTTGAATCCAGGTTCCGTCAACGGCGGCAAGCCATCGGACACAGTCGGCAGGAAGACAGTCACCAGCGCAGGTGGCTCGGGCTCCGGAATCGGTGCCTCGGCAGCCAAATAGGCGGCCACCCGGCGCTGCCTTTCGGCGGCATCCGCCGGCTGCCCGCGAGCATCCAGATAGGCCCGCAAGGCACCCGCCAGCGCGGTTTCGTCGAGGCCGAGACGGGCGCCCAGCGCGGCGGCGGGAATTCCGTTCTCGAAAGCGGCTCCCGCCAAGGCAGCCGCCTGCCCCAGCCCGAGCGCCTGCGCTGCCTCGGTCCGCTGTAGCGCCTCGGCGGCTGTCATCCGCGGCACCATGCGGCGCAACATCACCGCCAGCTCGGCCGCATCGGCCTTCTGCTGGTTGGCCGTTGCCAGGCGCAAACGCCCGCCCCCATCCACAACGAGAGCCGTGTTCGGACGCATATCGGCAAAGGCCCCAGCGAGACGTGCGAGCGCCTCATCGCCTGGCAGACCAAGCGCCGAGGCCACTTCGGCGAGCGCCAGACCATCGATCGCATCGTCCACCAAAGCCGAAACCATGGCATCGGCCGCCGCAGCGCTGTCGCCGCCGCGCAGCACCAGGCGCCGCAGGGTCGCAGCCGGCGGCAGCGCCGGCATCAAGGGCTGCAATCTGTCGAAGGCGTCGAGCACGACCTCTTGTCCAACCGCGTCCAAACGCGCCCAGCGGCGGCGCAAGACCTTGATGGCGCGGCCGAAGGCTTCCTCGCCGCCGGCCCGTGCGATGGCCGCATCGAATCCACTCAGCTCGGGCTCCGGCTCGCCTTCGACTTCGACAGCTCTGACAGGGACGATCACCGAGATGGTCTCGCCGGGGCCTTGCACCTCGAGAAAAAACGTCTGCCAGGCAACCGGAACGGCAAAGGCAACCGCGCCCCGATACTCCTGCCCCTCCCAAAGCTCGCCGTCGCCCAGTGGTCGGTGCAGCCGGGCCCCGACATCGACCGGGGCATGGGCGGCGCCGGCAGCATCGATCAGCGCCATGGCACCGCCGACACGCAAGGGAAAGACTGGCGCCCGCGCGCCGTCGAGCCTGAGGCCGATATCGAGGGCAACGATACGCAGCGCCGCATCGGAAAGCGCGATATCCGGCCTCTCCTCGGCATCGTACAACGTGACCCGCAGCCCACCCGCCTGCTCGGGCGCCGCCAATGGCACCGGCGGCTCCGGCGACGCGATATCCGGCGTCAGGTCCAGCGCCAGAGGCCCGGACGGCGTATAAAGCTGAAAGGCCAGGTCGCCGGTTTCCGACGGCACGACGAAGACCGCGCGTGCGCGCGCCGTGACACCGGCGGGCAAGGCCTCCGGCCAGCCGACGAAAGGCGAGGTCAGGGTGCTCGCCGCATCGGGCTGGCTGACATAGACGCCGTCCTCGACCAGGGCCAGGAAGCGCGCCAAGGTGGTGCGCCCGCGCGGCTGCCGCAGGCTCTGGATCGAGAAATCGACCAGGGCAAGGCGGTGCCCTGCCGGCGCTGTGTAATCGCCGTGGATTTCGCTGAACGACAAGGCGTGAGCCGCCAAAGCCGCATCCGCATTGCGGCCCTCGGCCAGCACCGCCGCATCGCCCCCCCGAGACCCGGCAAGCCGTAGCGACACGCCATCGCCTTCGCCCAAGTAGAGCAAGGCGATGTCCGGGGTGGCATCGCCCGGTACCGCGAACGCCATCTCGACCAATCGGGTCTCCCCGGGCGCCAATGCCAGCACCCCCCAAAACGGATCGAACGAATCCGCGCTCAAGGGGTGCAGGCCGGCGGCCCCTCGCGCGCCGAGATCGAGCGCGATGACTTCCCAGGCAGGTGGCAAGGTCACCGCATCTTCCAGATTGCGATTGGTCATCTGCGCCCGCAGCGTGAGATAGGCGCCGCCCGGCGGTGGCGCCTCGCCGAGCAGGCTGTCATGCGTGCTGAAGCTCTCGACCAGCAGGATCAAAGCGTCCGTGATCAGCGTGTCTTCGAGCGGCACTTGCTCCTGGCCCTGGGCGAGTGGGGCGAAAAGGCAGAGGATTATGGCAAGAGAAAACCGGCGCATATCCGCCTCGTCAATCCACGCCGACGCCGTTCCAGCCGCTCGGTGGCGGGTCGGCACCGAGATCGGTAACGATCTCGCTTTCGGGAATGATGCGGTTGGGCCCCTCGGTCAGAGGACGACCGGTGAGCTGCCTGACGATCTGGGCGGCGATCAAGCGGTGATGCCCTTGGACGATCTGGTTCTGCGCGCCGATGGTGATGGGCATGCCGTCGGGACTGGTGGGAAACTCGCCCGCCAGCATTTGGTCCACATAGCGGTTGACCACCGGACCGGAGACGTCCGGCTGGGTACGACGATAGGGTGAATTCTCCATGATGTTGCGAACATAATTCGCATCACCCTGGACCAACGGACGACGGGGGTTGTTGCCATCTTCGGGATTGCGCATCGGCCGGCCGGGCCTTTGCGGAACGCCGAACTCGCCGGCCTCGCCTTGCCGGCGCAGCAGATCGGCCTGGCGCTCGCGGCGCAGGCGGACATCCTCGCGCTGCTGGATCTCGCGCTCGGCCTGCCAGCGCTCGACCTGTTGCATGTCGCTTAAGCCTTCGCCGGCCTCCTCCTGGCCGCGCAGGCGCTCGACCACCTGTTCGGGCGTCTCGCGAGCCGGAATACCGAGGTCTTCGGGCGTCAGCTCCTCGACCACCGGGCGGTTTTCCTCGGCCATCAGGCGCTCGATCTCGGCGCGCGGAATCCGCGCCGTCTCGCCGGGACCGCCTTCGTTCATCAGGGCCTCGAGCTCCGCGCGGGGAATATTCACGGTTTCCCCCGGCCCGCCTTCGTTGACAATGCGCTCGAGCTCGGCGCGGGGAATGCGCACGGTATCGCCAGGTCCGCCTTCGTTGACGATACGCTCCAGCTCGGCGCGCGGAATCCGTACCGTCTCACCCGGTCCGACCGGGGCCGGCACCGACTCCCCAACCGGCGTCTCGGCTACCGGCAGGCGCACGGTGTCGCCGGGTTGGCGTTGCCACGGCGGTGTCTCGCCACCAACCGGAGTCTCGCCCCAGGGGCTGGTGAGGGGATCGCTCTCGGGCGCCGGTGGCGCTACCGTCTCGGTGCCGCCCCTGCCCGCCCACTCGGCTGCGGCCTGGTTGGCCTCGGCCTCGCTCATGCGATAGCGTCGCTGCAGATAGTCGGACAGGTTCTCCTGGGCCTGCTGCCGGGTTTGGCCGGTGCGGTTCTGGAACTCGGCCAGGGACATCTCGTTGTGATGCGCGGCACCAACCAGGCTTTGTTCCGGGTTGATGCCGTCAGCCACATCGCGCTCCGCCCGCCAGCGCGCTTCGCGCGCCGCGTCGCCACGGTTGCCCTGCGGATCCATCTCCATGAGTTGGCGCTCATGCAAGGTGCGGCCTGCCGTCGGGCCGCCTGCCGGACGCGTGCGAAGGGCGCCGAACTGGTCGACATAGAGTTCCTGACCCGGACGCGCCTCGGCCATCTGCGTCTCCAGAAGCTGGCGCATCTGTTGCGGCGTCGTTCCTGCCTCGCGGGCCAGCGCGTGCAGGTCCATCATATTGGGATCGCGCACAGCCGATCGCGCCAGCAGCTCCGGCAACGGAACCCCGTTCTGGGCACCCTCCATGATGTCGTGCAGTTGTTGCTTCGGATCGCCTAACGGGTCAGCCCGGCGCAGCCTCTCGAAGGCATCGCGCGCCGACTGCCGCTGGGTCTCGGTCATGCGCTCGAAGCGCGTGCGCGGCACGGTCATGTCGAAGCCGTCGCCGCGGCCCGGGCCCATCGCTTCCTCGACCATGTCGCGGAATTGCTCGCGTGGCGTCCGTGGTCCCGGCGTCACGCCCTCGCCCTGCCCCTGGCCCTCGCGCACGGCCGGCTGCTCGACGAGGTTCTCCGACGGGCGCGGACCTGTCCGCCTGCCGCCACCGCCTTCCATGATCGAAGTGCCGGTGGGACCGGTGCGGCCACCCACGTTAGTGTCGGCCCCGGAGTCGATGAGGTTGTCGCGGGGACGCCCCTGCCCTTCCTGGGGACGCGCCCGCGCTTCGTTGAAACGGCCACTGTTGCGCGGGCCGCCAGGGGTCTCGATGACCGGGCGCGAGCCTGTGCCCGGACCCGGCCGCGCGCCACTGCCGCGCCCGCCGGAGAACGCCCGCATGCCTGCGAGCATGCCGCCGCCCGCTGCCGCCGCACCGGCGCCACTGCCACCCGCAGCCGGCAATGACGCGGCGAGGCCCGGTGCGATGCGCGACAGCACCCATTGCAACACCCTGACCCAAGCGGCCTGAATGTAAGGCGCCGCCAGGCCACCAGCGACCGACAGCACGATGCACAATCCCATGTTGCCGGCGGTCAGCTCGCCTTCGAGCACGAAAGCGAAAATGCCGCAGATCGTGCCCATGGTCAGGATCGCGGGAAGCTGGCCAATGACATATTCCATCATCGCCGAGCCACCACCGAGGGGGTCGATGCCCAACAGCACGCCGGTCGCGGGATCGAGCCGCCACCAGGCGAATGTGGCATGCCCGTCGAGGGTTACGGTCCGCGTCGGGGCGAGCAGCGCATGCCCGCTCGCCAGCTCGACCGCAAGCGCGGCAGCCGTCACGGGATCGATGTCTATCTCTGCCAGGCGCGGATCTCCGGCACCGTTAAGCCCGATGATGGGCACGCCTTCGGCGCGCGCCCGCGCCAGCACCGAATGGGCGTTGACCACCTCGCCGCCGCCAAGCGCCAGATATTCCAGCAAAGTGTCGACAAGGCCTTGCCGGAAACGCAGCTCGGCGCGCACGCCGGGCGCCACCTCACCGTCTCGCGAGACCGCATCGACCGGGTTGAAGAGGATGTCGAAGCCGGCATCGAATGCCATCTCGTCGGCGGTTCTGGCGACCGAGTCGAGACGGAAAGCGACCAACACAGGCGCCGGCGCATAGGCGACCAGCCCGGGAAAGCTCTCCGCGGCATGCTGGTCGAGCAACGCCGCGCGGCTCATCAGGAAACCCAAAAGCGCCGAGGGATAGGGCTGGAAGCGATTTTCGTAGACCGTGGTCTGGTTCGGCTGGGGGCGGCCATAGGAATCCGCCAACGCCGCCAACAAAGCCTGGCGGTTGGCCAGGAATGCGTCCATCTGCTGGGCCAGAGTGAATGCGGCATCGAGGCGGCTGCCACTTGCCAGCATGTCGAAGCGGCCCATGAGCTGGCGCCGCGCCTGCAGCTTTACGGCATCCGCTGCCTCGCCGGGTTGTGGCGGGCGAACGATGTCGCGGCGGGCGGTCTGCTCGCTGCCATCGGGCGCAATCTGCGTGAAGACGATGGTGACCCGATCAAGGCTTCCCAACACAGGCGCCGGTGCCGCCTCTTCGCCGCCGCCGAACAAATCGTCGAGCACGCTGATGGGGGCATCGAACGCTTGCTGCAGCGGCAGCCGCGACTCCGCCTCGCGCGCGACGATATTGCCATTGAGGTCGAAGGGCTCGCCTTCGTAATAGTCGCCGCCGACGCGCAGCGCCGGCCAGGCGACCTCGAAGGCGCACACGAAAGCGGGATCGTTGAGTTGCTGGAAGGCGTCCCCCTCCAATATCTCGGGCACGATGGACAGCGAGAGATGGTTGACGGCCCGGCCGAGGGGGATCGTCTCGTCGAGACTGACCTTGCCACTAACGACACCATCGACATTCTGGGCCACTTCCACCGTCACCCGCAAACGATGCAGCAGATCGCCCGGCAGGGTCGCCGGCGTCGAAACGGGCGCCGCGATCTTCTCGCCCACCACCGGATCCAGATCGCGCCAGCTGCCCTCGGCAAGCACCTGCACCCAGCAATGATCGCGCAACCCGGCCGTGGCGTCGGCCGTGAGCCCTTCGCCGCCGAATGTCACGCCTGCCGCGGCGAATTCCGCCTGCAGCGTTTCCATGTTCCAATCGTAGCCATCCGACATGGCCTCCAGGAGTCCGGCAACGCCATCGACAGCCTCGGCGTGGGCGTCGGCCGCTTCTTCCGCCGTCAGGCCCATGGTTTCGTAAAGACCGACCAGGGCCGGATCGCTGATATCCGCGAAAGGCCGCAAACCGGGATTCGCGGCTTGCGCCAGAACGCGAGCCGCCGCGGCATCGTCAAGACTGGCTCGGGCAAAGCGCACGTCATGACCGTGATGGCGCAGCAGTGTCGCCAGCAGCAGGCTTTGGTCGCAGGCACTGCCGGCGCGGGACATCAGGGTGCCCTCGGCAAAGCGCATCACGCCAGCATAGGGCTCCAGCGCGATCTCGTCGCGAACATAGGCAAAGAGGTCTTCGATGTCAGGCCCCAGACGATCCGCGAGCACGGCCGGATCGAAGCGCGCGTCGTTGATCATCTCGCGCGCCTGCTTGGTCCGGCGGTAGAGCAGTGCCAGCCCTTCACGGGCCGTCCGGTATTCCGCCTCGCTCGGGATATCGGCGCGGGCCGGGGCGCTGAGACCCAGATAAAGCGCGCTCGCCGCGATCAGCAAATGCTTGATGTACGCCATTACAATCGTTGCCTCGCAAAGTCGCGAATCTCGACCAGCTTGGCATCGCCGGGGTAGAGCGCCAAAGCTTCCTCGGCCACGCGCAGGCCTTCGGCATAGCTGGCGTTGTTGACCAGGTCGACGGCCCAGTTCACATAAGTGATGTACAGGTTGTTCAGCAGCAGCTCGCTTGCCGGATCCTGAGCCAGGCCGCGCCGGAAGACGGCGACGGCCTCCGCCTGGCGCCCGGCATTGGATCGGGCGACGGCCTCGTCGTTGGCAAAGCTGGCGGCCTGCTGGCGAAGCACCGCCAGCCCCGGTTGGGCCGCTATCGCCGCCTCGAGCATCGTCATCGCGCCCGCGAAGCCGCTGTCGGCGTGCAGACGTTCCGCATGACGCACGGCAGCGTAGATATAGATCTCATGGAAAGCCGGATCGTCCGATGCTGCCAGCAAGGCATTCGCCAGTTCGAGCGCCGCCTCTGTCTCGCCGGCCTCGACGCTTTCGACGACTTTGTTGCTGACCACAGTGTTCAGCACCTGATCGAAGCCGGCGATTTCAGGATGGCGTTCGTGCGCCAGCGCCAAAGCCGCGACGGCAGCACCGACATCGACCGTCTTGATCCATTCCTGAAAGACATAAACCAGGGTGTTGCGGCTGTTCTCGGTATCGGCCCGCCCAAAGGCAAGGCCGGCATACGCGAAAGCGCGCTCGTAGCGCTGGCCCTCCATCGCCGCATTGCGAGCCCGCAACAGCATGTCGTCGGCGATCTCCGACAATTCGGTTGCCATGGCGGGACGTGCCGCGGCGGCGTCATCGAGCCAGCGCAGCAGCGCCTCCGGCGGCTCCAGGGCAACACGGGCGATGGCCCATTGGTGATAGGTATAGACAAGGTTCTTGGAGGCGACCTCGTCGCCCGGGGCTTCGCCGAGTACGGCGTCATACAGGTCGATCGCCTTCGTCCAGGCCGACGCGGCGATGCTGGCCTCGGCATAGCGGTGCAGATGCGCGCGATAGACCTCGTCGGCCTCAGCGCCACCGCCAAGCCTGTCGCGCATGTCGGAGAGCAAATCGCCAGCATCGTCGAAGGCGTCGCCATCCTCGAGCTGCCGCGCCCAG
Source organism: uncultured Rhodospirillaceae bacterium (assembly GCA_964625645.1). Lineage (GTDB taxonomy): Bacteria > Pseudomonadota > Alphaproteobacteria > UBA7887 > UBA7887 > UBA7887. The sequence continues at coordinate 140 of CAZVDW010000206.1, read as the reverse complement.
CGCTCGGCGGCATAGAACACGGTTTCGACGATGCCGGCATTGCCCGGCAGGCGCTCGTGAGCGGCGAGTGCGGCAGTGACCGCGGCTTGCGGATTGCCGGCCTCGACCATGGCGGCGACGAGCTGTCCGAGAGCCTTGGC
>CAZVDW010000205.1:0-1879 GCA_964625645.1 uncultured Rhodospirillaceae bacterium | reverse complement strand
TCGGCGTCGCCGTCATGACCAGCGCGTGGGGATGCCGACCGTCGGCGTTGCGCGACGCCAGCGCCGCGCGCTGGCGCACGCCGAAGCGATGCTGCTCGTCGATGATGGCGAGGCCGAGATCGGCGAAGTCCACGTCCTTCTGGATCAAGGCGTGGGTGCCGACCAGAATATCGATCTCGCCGGCGCCCAGGGCGGCCAGGGTCTGTTCGCGCGCCTTGCCCTTGTCGCGCCCGGTGAGCACCGCCAGGCGCACCCCGGCAGCTGCGGCCAGGGGCGCGATGGTGTCGTAATGCTGGCGGGCAAGGATCTCGGTCGGCGCCAGCATCGCGGCCTGGGCGCCGGCCTCGACCGCGATCAGCATGGTGAGCAGCGCGACCACGGTCTTGCCACTGCCGACATCGCCCTGCAACAGCCGCAGCATGCGCCGCGGCGAGGCGAGGTCGTCGGCGATCTCGGCCAGGCTTTGCTCCTGCGCCGCGGTCAGGGTGAAGGGCAGGGCGGCGATGGCTTTCGCCCGCAGGCGCCCGTCGCCAACCAGCACACGTCCGCCGCTGCCGCGCATATGGGCGCGCACGAGGCCGAGCGCCAGCTGGTTGGCGAGCAGCTCGTCGAAGGCGAGGCGCCGCCGGGGCGTGGCGGCAGGATCGAGATCGACCAGGCTGGCCGGGGCGTGCGCGGCCGCGACCGCGTCATGCCAGGTGGGCCAGCCCTCGCGGGCGACCAGCGCCGCATCGTGCCATTCGCCGAGCACCGGCAGGCGTTCCAAGGCGCCTCTTACGGCCTTGGCGAGGGGCTTGGCGGTGAGGCCTTCGGTGAGCGGATAGACGGGCTCGATACGCGGCAGGGTCTCTGCCTCCTCAGGCGTCACCACATGGTCGGGGTGGCTGATCTGCGGTTGGCCGGAGAACATCTCGACCGTGCCGCTGACCACCCGCGTCTCGCCTTCGGGCAACAGCCGCTGCAGGTAGTCGGGCCGGGCGTGGAAGTAGACCAGCGTGATCTCGCCGCTGTCGTCGCTGCAGAGCACGCGATAGGGCTGGCGCCTGTTGAGGGGCGCGCGGTGCTCGAGCACGCGCACGGTAAGCGTCGCCACGACGCCTTCCGGCGCATCGGCCACGTGCGGCGCATAGCGCCGGTCGACCAGCCCGTTCGGCAGGTGCCACAAGAGATCGACGACCTTGGGCCCGGCCAGGCGCCCGATGGGCGCCGCCAGGCGTGGTCCGATGCCGCTCAACGCGGTCACCGGCGCGAACAGGGGGTTGAGAATATCCGGCCGCATCGCATCGCCCTGGGATCGGAAGCGCCGGTATTGTATACGCTGCCTCCATGGCGGACACGGACGACATGGAAATTCGCCGGAAGCGGGCGCGCTTTCGTTGCTGGCACAGGGGCTCGCGCGAGTCGGACCTGCTGCTCGGGCGCTTCGCCGAGCGCTATCTCGACGCGCTCGATTCGCAAGGTTTGGCCCAGTTGGAGGCATTGTTGGCGGAAGAGGATCCGGATATCTGGGACTGGGCGTTGGGGCGCAAGCCCGTGCCGGATGCTCATGATACGCCGGTGATGGCGTTGCTGCGGCAAGGCGCGGGCACGCATGCGTAATCTCGCCGATCTGTTGGCCAAGCCTGGCCGGGTGGTGCTCTCTGGTGCGCCGGAGGGCCGCGATGCCCTGGCGCTCGCCGACCTGCGCGCCGAGGCCGATCTCGATATCCTTTATGTCGCCCGCGACGACAGCCATCTGCAAGTGATGGTGGAATCGCTAAAAGTTTTCGCGCCCACAGAAGCGCCGCTGGTCTTTCCGGCCTGGGATTGTCTGCCCTATGACCGGGTGTCGCCGCGCTCGGACATTTGCGCCGAGCGGCTGCATTGCCTGAGCCGGCTC
>CAZVDW010000204.1:0-2906 GCA_964625645.1 uncultured Rhodospirillaceae bacterium | reverse complement strand
CCCCCGGCACCCAGCTCGCCGCGGTCACCAACTATATCGAGGACCTGGTGCCGGCCTAAGCCATCGCCAAAACCCAGGAAACCTCGCCAGCAAGCTCAAGCCGATTTGATCTGACAAAGCCGTTTGGTAAAGTAAACCCATGCGGGGCACCCTCCAGCCAGCTAGAGCACTTTCCGACCGATGACCATGGCCGACCGGCGCGTGATCGCGGTCACTGGCGCGAGCCGCGGCATCGGCTCCGCGATCGCCGAAGAGCTGGCGCAGCGTGGCTATGTGGTCGGCTGCCTGAGCCGTAAGGGCGAGGGCATGGAAGACAGGAAACCGGCCGACGACATGGCCGACCGCCTGATCCCTTTCGCCTGCGATCTGTTGGACGAGGCCTCGATAAAGTCGGCGATCGGCGGGCTGGCCCGGACCACTGGACGGCTGGACGGCCTAGTCAACAACGCCGGGCTGCACCTGGAGGGGCCGAGCGCGGAATTCGCGACAACGGACTTCGAGCGGGTCATGCGCACCAATGTCACCGGCATATTCGTAACCTGCCGCGAGGCCTTCCCGTTTCTGCTTAAGGGGGAGCAGCCGACCATCATCAACATCGGCTCGTTCTTCCAAAACCTGGGCGCCAAGCTCAATCTTGCGTATAGCGCGTCCAAGGCAGCGGTCGGCGGCCTGACGCGTGGGCTCGCCGTCGAATGGGCCGAGCATGGCATTAGCGTGCTCAACGTGGCGCCGGGGTTCGTCGCCACCGACCTAAACCGCGAATATATGCGTCACGAGGCCTTTCGCCGGTTCCTGGCCAACCGGATCCCGGTCGGCAGCCCCTGCCCGCCCGAGGAAGTGGCGCGCCTGGTCGGCGCCTTGTTCGACGAGAACCTACCGTTCCTGACCGGAGAGACCATCGTCATCGACGGCGGTCAGACCATCAATCAATAGGGGGGACAAGTGAACAAGCTGTTCGCGCGATTGGATCAGGTGCCGCCGATTTCGGAATCCGAACGGTTGTTGATCGACAGTCTGACGGCGGTGACCGCCGACAAGATCGCGCCGCGCGCCGCCGACTACGACAAGACGGCGCAATTTCCATGGGACAATATCGAGGAGCTGAACCGCCTCGGCCTGAATGCCATGTTCGTGCCGGAGGCATACGGCGGCGCCGGGCAGTCCTACGTCGCCTACCTGGCGGCGATGCGCGTTTTGGCGAAAGCCTGTGCCTCGACCGCCATAATCTGGGGGACCAATTTTCACGCCGTCAAGCCGCTGATTGATTTTGGCAGCGAGGATCAGAAAAGTCGTTTCCTGCCGCACATCGCCGCCGGCGGCTTCGCCTCGCTCTGCATCACCGAACCCAATGCGGGCTCGGATGCCACAAGCATGGAGACCCGGTTCGAGCCAGATGGCGATGAGATCGTCATCAACGGCGGCAAGACCTTCATCACTTCGGGCGACGTCGCCGACCTCTATTTACTGTTCGGCAAGTGGTCTGAAATAGACGACCCCAAAGCGGCCATCTCGCTTTTGGTCCTGGAGAAGGGCACGCCGGGGCTTAAGGTGCTCCGGCTCGAGGACAAGATGGGCATGCGCGCCTCCTCGACAGCGACCATCGCCTTCGAGGGTTGCCGGGTGCCGCGGGACAATCTGCTCGGCGAGCCGGGTCACGGCCTGCGCCTGTTGTTCGCGGCACTGAACAAGTCCCGGCCCAGCATCGCCGCCCACGCCCTCGGCATCGCCGGCGCCGCCTTCGAAGACTCCGTCTCCTATATCAATCGGCGCCGCCAGTCGAACCGCGCGGTGATCGACTTCCAGGGCATCCAGTTCATGTTGGCCGACCTGGCGGCCGAACTTGCTTTCTGCGAGCGCTGGCTTTGGCACGTCGGCCAAATGATCGACGACGGCGAGGACGATGTCGGCATCGAGGCCTCGATGCTGAAGCTCAAGGCCTCGGACCTTGCCATGCGGGCCGCGACCGACGCCGTCCAACTCCACGGCGGCTACGGCTACTGCCGCGACTACCGGGTCGAGCGGCTGATGCGGGACGCCAAGATCTGCCAGATCTGGGAGGGCACCAATCAGGTGCACAGACAATTGATCGGCCGCAGCTTTATTGAGAAGTGACGGCCCATTAATTGCTCGACAGGATGCATGACTCTACTCTGGCGTCGTCGGAAACAATGAGTGAACAGCTCGATTGGGGGAGAAGTGACAATGGAATATTGGGATATCGAACGGCGCGATGGCATCTTCATCGCTGACTATAAAAACCCGCCGACAAATTACCTGGTTGGCGCCGCAACCGCCGAGCTGAACGACATGATCGGGCGTTGGCGTGAACCCGACGTGCGGGTGGTTGTTCTAAGCAGTACTGTTCCTGACCGTTATATCACCCACTACAGTGTCGAAGAACTGGTCGCCATGGGCGACGATATGGACCGGTTGCGGCAAACCGCCCCGAGCCTGGTTTTTGGCTTTCATGCCTTGTTACGCTCGATGGCGTATCTCGACAAACCAATCGTCGTGGGCATGACCGGCGACACCATGGGCGGGGGGCTGGAGATGGCACTCAATTGCGACATCCGGGTCGCCCAGCGCGGCGATTTTCGCATAGGTTTCCCCGAAGTCGCGCTGGGAATTCTGACCGGCACCGGCTCGCAGATGCTCGCACGTATCATCGGCCATGGCCGCGCCATGGACTTTCTCATGCGCAGCCGTACGGTCACGCCTGAAGGCGCGCTCGAGCTCGGTATCGTCACCGAACTCGCCGAGGACGCGCGAGCGCGGGCAATTGAAATCGCCGAAGGATTGAACAAATTATCCCTGGTTTCGGTCGTAGCCGCCAAACGCTCGATCAATCGCGGCGCCAATCTGCCGATCGAAGAAGGCCTCAGGATCGAAGGTGAAGAATGGATGAA
>CAZVDW010000203.1:0-6346 GCA_964625645.1 uncultured Rhodospirillaceae bacterium | reverse complement strand
GGCTGAGGACCAGCGACACGGTGCCGCGCGCGGCGCGGGCCAGCAGCGATGCTATGACCTCGAAGCCGAGCGCTTCCGTGCGCGCACCGAAGCCGCCGCCGATATGGGGCTTGACCACGCGCACCCGGCCTTCGTCGAGGCCGAGGCATTTGGCGACGGTGCGGTGCACGTAATAGGGCACCTGGGTGCAGGTATGCAGGGTCAGGCGGCCGTCGGCCTCGTCCCAGCTGGCCAGCGAGGCGTTGGGCTCCATGTGTACATGGTTGATCTCGGCGCAGCGGAACGTCTCTTCCCGCACCAGGTCGGCCGCGGCGAAACCGGCGGCCGTATCACCAAGCTCGAACGTCACCTCGCGCTCGACATTGCCGGGGCGCTTTTCGTGCAGCTGCACCGCGTCCTCGGCCCTGGCGGAGGCAGTGTCGTAATAGGCGGGCAGTGGCTCGGCGCGCACGTCTATGAGATCGAGCGCGGCTTGCGCCGTCTGCTCGTCCACCGCGGCCACCGCTGCCAGCGGCTCGCCGCGATAGCGCACGCGATCGCGCGCGATGGGATATTCGGTCTCGGCGATCGGCAGCACACCGAAGCGCACGTCGCAAGCCTCGCCCGTGATCACCGCCACGACCCCCGGCAGCGCCCGTGCCTTCTCGACATCGACACCAAGAATGCGCGCGTGGCTCCAGGGGCTGCGCAGGATCCTGGCCACCAGGGCGCCGGCGGGTGCCATGTCGGCGGTGAACAGCGCCTTGCCCGAAACCTTGTCGGGCCCGTCGACCAGCGGCAGCGGCGCGCCGATGCGCCCGATGCGGGTCATGCGCTGCGCTCAGCCGCGGCCAGGCGCACGGCCTCGAGAATTTTCACATAGCCGGTGCAGCGGCAGATGTTGCCCGCCAGGGCCTGGCGAATCTCTTCGTTATCCGGATCAGGCTGCCGCCGCAGCAGGCCCTCGGCCGCCATGATCATGCCCGGCGTGCAATAGCCGCATTGGGCGCCGAGCGCCGTATTGAAGGCGCTTTGCAGGGGCGACAGAGCGCCGTCCTCGACCAGGCCCTCGACGGTCTCGACCACGCTGCCGGCGCAAGCCTGTGCCAGCGTGATGCAGGAGAGCCTGGGCTTGCCGTCGACCAGCACCGTGCAGGCGCCGCACTCGCCGCCGTCGCAACCCATCTTGGTGCCGGTCAGGCGTGCGACCTCGCGCAGATAGTCGATCAGCAGCAGGTTGTCCGCCGCCGCGTCCTCGCGCGCGATGCCGTTCACGGTGAGGGAGAGGATCGATTTCATTGCCTGTCTACCGTCCCGTGAAGTTTCCCGGCCGGCGCTCGACGAAAGCGCGCACACCTTCTTCCAGATCGTCGCTGGCGGCAAGGCGCGTCTGCACCTCGTGGAACTCGGCAATGGCGGCAGCCGGGCCTTGTTCAGACGCGATGCGGGCATTGAGCAGGCTGGCGCGCACGGCGAGCGGCGCCTGGGCGGCGATGCGATCGGCGACCTCGCGAGCGCGGGCACGGGCTGTGCCAGTCGGCACCATTTCCTGTACGAAGCCAATGCGCAAGGCCTCGTCGGCCTCGAAGACGTCGCCCGTCAGCAGCCAGCGCATGGCATTGCCCCAGCCGGCGCGCTCGGCCATGCGGATAGTGGCACCGCCCGAGGCCATCAGGCCGCGCTGCACTTCGAGCTGGGTGAAGCGCGCGCTCTCCTCGGCAATCACGATATCGGCCGCCAGCATGACCTCGATGCCGAGGGTCAGGCACCAGCCCTGCACGGCGACGACCATGGGCTTGGTCAGGCGCGGCTCGCGCAGGCCGAAGGGATCGACGAGGGTCTCCGGCACCAGCCTTTCGCCGCGCTTCATCAAGGGCGCCATCTTGGGCAGATCGAGGCCGCCGGTGAAATGCTCGCCCGCGGCCCAGAGCAGGCCCACGCGCGCCTCGTCGTCGGCCTCGAAGGCGGTATAGGCCTCGGCCAGGGCGCGCATCATGTGCGGCGTGAAGCCGTTGCGCTTGGCCGGCCTGTCGATGCCGATCTCGAACACCGCGCCATCGCGGACGCTGTGGATTTGGCCTTCGTCGCTCATTCCGCGGTCTCCACCCTGACTGTTGTGGTAGCGTCTTCGCCAAATCTGGCGGCCTCGTCAAGGACGGACCGCCAAGAAAACCAGGGAGGCGCATCTCATGAGCGGCAGTTTCGACCTCGGCGGCAAGGCGGCGCTGATCACCGGCGGCAATTCGGGCATCGGGCTCGCCATGGCGGAAGCCCTGGCGGAAGCCGGCGCGAGCGTTGCCATCTGGGGCAGCAATCCGGACAAGACCGCGGCCGCGGCCGAGACGCTGAAAGCGCACGGCGGCAAGGTCCTGGCCCAGGTCTGCGACGTCGCCGACGAGGCCGCGAGCGATGACGCCTTTGCCGCCGCCGTCGCCGAGTTCGGCGGCATCGACGCCTGCTTCGCCAATGCCGGGGTGAGCGGCCGCGGCGGCCCCTTCATCGAGATGACCACCGAGGAATGGCGCCGCGTGCTCTCGGTCAACCTCGACGGCGCCTTTTTCACCTTGCGCGCCGCCGCCCGCCACATGGTCGAGCGCGGCCAGGGCGGCTCCCTGGTCGGCACCGCCAGCCTGGCGGCGATCCACGGCCAGGCCCGCGGCGAGCATTACGGCGCCTCGAAAGGCGCGCTGATCTCGATGATCCGGGCGCTGGCGGTCGAGCTCGGCCGGCACAAGATTCGCGCCAACGCCATCCTGCCCGGCTGGATCGAAACCAACATGACCCGCGACTGGATGGCGCAAGAGGTGGTGCAAGACCGGGTGCTCAAGCGCGTGCCGGTGAAACGCTGGGGCCAGCCGCAAGACTTCGGCGCCCTCGCCGTCTACCTCACGGCCGACGCCAGCCAGTACCACACCGGCGACACCTTCCTTATCGACGGCGCCTATTCCCTGTTCTAGAGGCTGAGGGCAGTGCCAATTCTCTTGAGGGCTGGATAGGCGCCGCGTACCCTTCTCGCAGTCGGGGGACGGAACCAATGGCCGAGGCGAAGCGAAGATTGGCGGCGATACTGGCGGCGGATGTCGCCGGATATTCGCGCCTCATGGGCGATGACGAGCAGGCCACGCTGGATACGCTCAACAGCTATCGCGATGTCTTCCGTGTTCGCGTCTGCGACCGCCACGGCCGCGTCGTAGATACCGCCGGCGATAGCGTATTGGCGGTGTTCGACAGCGTCGTCGAGGCGGTCGAATGCGCCACTAAAGTGCAGGCGGAAATCGCCGAGCGCAATGCCGACCTGGCCGAAGACCGCCGCATGCGCTTCCGCATCGGCATCAATCTCGGCGATGTCATCGAGCAAGGTGACGGCACGCTTTATGGCGAGGGCGTCAACGTGGCAGCCCGCATGGAGGGCCTGGCCGAGCCCGGCGGCATCTGCATCTCGGGAAAGGTATTTGACGAGGTTGAAGGGAAAAGCGACCACGGCTTCGAGGACATCGGCGAGCACGAAGTCAAGAACATCGCCAGGCCGGTACGGGCCTATCGGATCGGGCCTGACATTGCCAAGGCGTCGCCGCCGCAAGCATCCCTTGCGCTCCCCGACAAGCCATCGATAGCGGTGCTCCCGTTCGACAATCTTTCCGGCGACAAGGAGCAGGAATATTTCGCCGACGGTATCGCCGAGGACTTGATCACGGAATTGTCGCGCATTCGCTGGCTGTTCGTGACCGCGCGCAACTCGACTTTCACCTACAAGGGTCAGTCGCCGGACGTTCGCCGCGTCGGCGAGGAGCTCGGTGTGCGTTACGTGGTGGAGGGCAGCGTCCGCAAAGGCGGCGAGCGAGTCCGCATCACCGCTCAGCTGGTGGATGCCGCCAGCGGCAACCACATATGGGCCGAGCGCTACGACCGCGAGCTTGCTGACATCTTCGAGTTGCAGGACGAAATCACGGAGACCCTGGTCGCCGCGCTGCAAGGCGAAGTCGGCGAGTTCGAGCGCGAGCGCGCCCATCGCAAGCCACCGGAAAGCCTGGACGCCTGGGAGTCCTATCAACGCGGCCTGTGGCATCTATGGCAAGTGAATCCCAAGGACATGGCCGAGGCGCAGCGATTGTTTGAAAGTGCCGGCGAGCTGGATGCCAATTTCGCGCAAGCCTTCGCGGCGTTGGGATTTACGATTGTCTCTCAAGTCGTTTACCTCTACGCCGACTCCCCGCTAGAGGCCTTGGACCAGGCCTTACTGTTTGCGAACAAGGCCGTGGCTCTCGACGACAAGGAAGCGACGTCGCACTTCGCGCTTGGCAGGGTGCAAACGTTTCGAGGCGAATTCGATGCGGCGATCGCGGAATTTCGCACCGCTATCGCCCTCAATCCAAGCTTGGCCCTGGCACATTACGGGCTCGGCATGGCGCTCATTCTGACCGACGAATTCCGCGAGGCCGTCTCCGAAGCCGACACGGCGATTCGGTTGAGCCCGCGCGACCCACTTGTATGGGGTTTTTATAGCTACCGCGCTTGGGGGCACTTATTCTTGGGAGATTACGAAGCCGCAGTGGACGACGCGCGGCAAGCGATACGGCATCCGGCGGCAAGGTTTTGGCCTCACACGCAATTGGCATCGGCCTTGGCGCATCTTGGTAGGCGCGATGAGGCTAAGATCGCGCTCGACAAGGTCCTGAAACTTGAACCGGACTTTAGCCCGTACGCCTCACTCGCGGTTCTATCCCCGCTCAATCCCGATGCACTGCAACCGCACTTCAAGATCTGGATCGACGGCCTGCGCAAAGCGGGACTCGATATCCCCGACAAACCCGAGGCGGCAAAATGACCATCACCCGCATATCCGGCGACGCCAGTATCATTGGGGTCATATCAATATCATTGGGGTCAGGTCTTTCATTTTAGCATTCGGTGACAACCTCCCTAATCTTGCATAGCTACTCAAACGCCAAAATGAAAGACCTGACCCCATGTATGAAAGACCTGACCCCATGTATGTGTAACCCCATGTATGCATGACCCCATGTATGCAAAGGCCTCACGCGGAGGCGCCGAGGCGCGGAGAGTAGGAGCGCGGAGCTGCCCGACGATGAATGCCGGGCACAGGCATCGCGCGCGGCGCTCGATCCCTCCGCGTCTCCGCGTCTCCGCGTGCCAACAACAGGTCAGCGGAGACGTTGCCGACCGCGACTCTTTCTTGGTGAAAGCGTTTTAGAGCCGCCCGCGCGCCAGCTCCGCCCCGGCCACGAGCGCCTGCAGCTTGGCGAAGGCGATGTCGCGGGCGATATATTTGAAGCCGCAGTCGGGCGCCGGGATGATGCGCTCGGGCGCGACATGGGGAAACGCGCGCTCGATGCGCCCGGCCACGGTCTCCGGCGTCTCGACCGCCATGTCGTCCATATTGATGACGCCCAAGATTATGTCCTTGCCGGGCAGCGCGGCGAGCACCGAGAGATCAAGGTCGGGCTGGGCGGTCTCCAGCGAGATCTGATCGACCGTGCACGCAGCCAGCTCCGTGAGGAACTGGTATTCGCCGTGGCGCTGCTTGATCATCGCCGCATAGCCCATGCAGAGATGCAGCGCCGTCGTGCCCGCGATGCCTTCCAGCGCCTTGTTGATGGCGGCAATGGCATAGGCCTTGGCGTTGTCGGGGCGGGCCTGCACGAAAGGCTCGTCGATCTGCACCACGTCGGCGCCGGCGGCGAAGAGATCGCGGATCTCGGCGTTGACCGCCTCCGCATAGGCCATGGTGAGCGCTTCCGGGTCCTTGTAATAGGCGTCCTCGGCCTGCTCGGACATGGTGAAGGGCCCCGGCAGCGTCGCCTTGATCGCCCGATCCGTATTGGCGCGCAGGAACTCGACGTCACGCACGCCGATGGGCTTGGAGCGTTTTATCGGCCCCGTCACCAGGGGCACGTCGTTGGGCGTGCCCTTGCGCGAGATGGCGCTGCCGACACGCTCGGTATCGATGCCGTCGAGCGCCGTCGAGAAGCGGTTGGAATAGCTCTCGCGGCGCGTCTCGCCGTCGCTGATGATGTCGATGCCGGCGCGCTCCTGGGCGCGGATGGCGAGGATGGTGGCATCGTCCTGCGCCTCTTCCAGAAACTCCGGCTCGATCCGCCACAGCCCCTTGGCCCGCACCCGCGGCGGCGAGCCGGCGGCCAGCGCCGCGCGGTCGATCAGCCAGTCCGGCTGCGCGTCGGAGCCGACCACCGAGGTCGGGAGAAGCTTGTCTGCCATGGGAATCCACTCGCTATTTGTCTTGATCTGTTACGCACGGTTTGTACGCCGCCCGCGCGCCTCAGCCAAGGTCGTCGAGCAGCGCCTTGGCCTCGATGAGGTCGGCGGTGTCGAAGCCTTCCGTGAACCA
>CAZVDW010000202.1:0-2846 GCA_964625645.1 uncultured Rhodospirillaceae bacterium | reverse complement strand
GAGCGGCACATCGAGGCCGCGACGGCCGACCGGCAGGCCTTGCTGGAGACCTGGCGGAGCCCTGAGCAAGCCGCGCCGAGCGCCGCGGAATAGCGGCGCCGCACGCCACGGCGCCCCGCAAGCGGACGCTCCCGCGGCATGACCGGAAGGTCCGTTCCTGGCCATCGGCGGACCTTGAAGGCGGCCATGGCCGGCCTGAGAATATTGAGCACCAGCCGGGCGTGGGCTATAATCTTCCTGTCGAAGAGGGGCACGGACCATGGTTGCTCGGATGGCGATGCCTTTCCCGCTGAGCCGGATGCTCGAACACTTCAAGATCGATATGGAGCGCAGCCTCGAGCTGATGCCCGAGCAGATGGAAGACGCGATGCGTAGGTGTTCGATGTGCAGGTTCTTCGACACCTGCGACTATGATTCCGAGAGTCGTTATTTCCTCTGCCCGAATCGGGACCTCTTCGATCAACTCGAAGACTTACAGGGCCAGAATTAGAGATCCGTGCCAAGCGGGGTCGGCGCAGTGACAGTCCCGTTGTTTTGGGTCGGCTGGAATCGAGCCGATTTCCGGAACCGTGGTTGGCGCATGTGCCCGCTCGCCGGCAGCGGATCGCCGCCTTGTTCGAGGACATCGGGCACGTCGGCGCCCGATATCGGCTTTCCGCCCGATAGCGGTCGTGGCGGCTGTCGGGGCTGAAGGTCCGCCGACAGCCGGTTGCGGAAGTGGCGCGTCGAATCACGGCATGTCTTTGCCGCAGTTGACCCGTATCAAGGGTATGCCGGCCATTGTACGATATGCCGAAGCCGATCCGGCAATACGTCTGGAATTGAGCCCGCACACATCGTCGGACCGGGACAGGCTTCTATCACCAATGGTTTGCGGAAGAAGGCGACCATCCGCTCTTGAGTACCGAACCCGGCACATTGACCGACCCATCATGGTCTCGCCTCGGCCGTCACGCTTCGATGCGGCATGCGCGACCTGGATCCAGTTTTCCGATGAGGACGCGGTGTTCCCGCAACAGCCAAGCCTGGAAGAGATGCCGAGGTTCAACGTCGTATTGGGGCACGATAGACCCTTTCGCAGGGGCTCGAACGCGGAGCCCCGACTGACGTCCGATAGCATCGTCTGAAACGCGGAGGAAAGGCCATGAGCGAACCGAAGGATGCCGAGCCGGCGACCCGAGCAGCCAATGCCGCGGTCGCATCGCTGCTGCCGTTCGAGGATCGGCAGGACTACGAGGACGTGCAGCGCGGCCTGATCGCGCCGGTGCCGGACGGCGTCGTGAAGACGGCGAGGGGCAATGCCGTCTGGGACCTTGCTGCCTACGATTTCCTGGACAAGGACGAGGCGCCGGCGACGGTCAACCCCAGCCTCTGGCGAATGGCTCAGCTCAACATGGCCAACGGCCTGTTCAAGGTGGTCGATGGCGTCTACCAGGTGCGCGGCATCGACCTCGCCAACATGACGATCGTCGAGGGCGAAACCGGCCTGATCATCATCGATCCTCTGCTCACGGCCCAAACCGCGGCGGCGGCGCTGACGCTCTACCATGAACACCGCCCGAAGAAGCCGGTCGTCGCCGTATTGTACAGCCACAGCCACATCGACCACTACGGCGGTGTGCGCGGCATCGCATCGCCGGAAGACGCGCGGGCCGGAAAGATCGCGGTGATCGCGCCGGCCGGATTCATGGAGGCCGTGGCGGGCGAGAACGTGCTGGCCGGAAACGCCATGCTGCGGCGCTCGCAGTTCCAGTTCGGCGCCCTCCTCGGGGTGGGCGAGCGCGGCCAGGTCGATGCCGGACTGGGCAAGGCGCTGGCGCGCGGCAGCGTCGGCCTGATCGCCCCGACCCTGGAGATCGCCGAGCCGGTCGAGACCCACGTCATCGACGGCGTCGAAATGGTCTTTCACCTGGCCCCGGAGACCGAGGCGCCGGTCGAGATGCACATGTTCTTGCCGCGCGGCGGCGTCCTCAACATGGCGGAGAACGCGACCCGGCACCTGCACAACTTCTGTCCGTTGCGTGGCTCCGTGGTGCGCGACCCACGCATCTGGTCGCACTACCTGGGCGACGCCATCGAGCGCTTCGGCGATCGCGTCGAGGTCCTGATCGGCCAGCATCATTGGCCGACCTGGGGGCAGGCGCGCATTGTCGACTTCCTGACCCAGCAGCGCGATCTCTACAAGTTCGTGCACGACCAGTCCGTCCGGCTGATGAACAAGGGCTATCGCCCGGCCGAGATCGCCGAGGCGCTCGACCTGCCGCCGGAGCTGTCCGACGAATGGAGCGTACGCGGTTACTACGGCACCGTCAGCCACAACTCCAAGGCCGTCTACCAGCGTTTCCTTTCCTGGTACGACGGCAACCCGGCCAACCTGAACCCGCTGCCGCCGCGGCAGGCGGCGCAGAAGTTCGTCGCCTACACGGGCGGCGCGGCGGCCGCGATCGAGCGCGCCCGGGCCGACTTCGCCAACGGTGAATACCGCTGGGTGGCGCAGCTGACGAGCCAGGTCGTTTTCGCCGACCCGGACAACCGAGAGGCCCGCGAGCTGGAGGCCGATGCGCTGGAGCAGCTCGGCTATCAGGCGGAATCGGCGACTTGGCGCAACGCCTATCTCTACGGCGCCCGAGAGCTGCGCCACGGCGTCGAGCAATTGCCGCCGCGGCCGATCCTCAGCCCCGACCTGCTGGAGGCGGTGGGCATCGCCACGCTGTTCGACTTCATTGCCGTGCGCGTCGACATGGCCCGGGTCGACGGGCGCAGCTTCGTCATCAACTGGCACTTTGCCGACAGCGACGAACGTCTCGCGCTGACCCTGCGGCACAGCGCGCTCACCCATGTCATGG
>CAZVDW010000201.1:0-2710 GCA_964625645.1 uncultured Rhodospirillaceae bacterium | reverse complement strand
ATGACGAACATCGCCAGGGCGCCGAAGAAGGCGATGCTGGTGTCGTTGAGGCCGACGCCGGTGACATCCTCGACCAGCGGCCGGAAGACCCAGAGGAAGGCGGTCACGGCGACGATGGCGGCAACGGTGCGCTCGCCGCGCGACATCGGCCCCAGCGCCGCGAGCTGGTCGGCGATCATCTCGGCCTGGCCCGGCACCGCCGCCATGCGCAAGGGAAAGGCGATGCGCGTCAGCACCAGCCAGGTCAGCGGCAGCATCACCGCCATGGTCGGCACGCCGACCATCATCCACTCGCCGAAGCTCACGGTGATGCCGTAGGTCTCCGACATGAAGCCCGCCAGCACCGCATTGGGCGCGGTGCCGATCAGGGTGCCCATGCCGCCGATGGTCGCGGCATAGGCGATCGAGATCATCAGCACCGTGGCGAAGCGCCGGCTCATGGCCTGGCGCTCGGGGTCGTCGCCGGCGCCGTGGCCGACGAACTCGATGACCGACAGCGCGATCGGCACCATCATCACCGTGGTCGTGGTGTTGAACACCCACATGCTGACCAGGGCGGCGGCCAGCATGAAGCCGCCGACCACGTTCGCCGGCTTGGCGCCGACCAGCGCCACGAGGTTCAGCGCGATGCGCCGGTGCAGGCCCCAGCGCTGCATGCCAAGGGCGATGATGAAGCCGCCGAGCATGAGAAAGACGATCGGGTTGGCATAGGGATAGGCGGTCTGCTTGATCGGCATGACGTCGAGGACCGGGAACAGCACCAGCGGCAGCAGCGCGGTGGCCGACAGCGGGAGTGCCTCGCTGACCCACCAGATGGCGATCAGGGCCGCCACCGCGGCCGTGCGCCAGCCCGCCGGCGACAGGCCCTCGGGCGCCGGCGCCAATAACAGCGCGACAAAGGCCCCGGCGCCCAGGATCAGGCCCGTGGCCTGAGAGCGCGCATAGCCGTCCTCGTCCGTTGCCCCGTCGCTCATGTCTGCCCCCTCGTCATCTGCTGGAAGTGTACGGCGCTCGGCAGCGGGGTCAATCTCCCGGCGCCTCCGCGGCCACGGCTTCGAAGCCACGGGCGCGCCGCTTGGCCTCGTCGAGCTGGTCGGCGGTCATATCGGCGGCCAGGCGGTCGCGCGCCGCGACGGCGAGGCTGCTGCGCTGCCAGGCCGCGATCTGATACCATTTGTAGGCTTCCACCCGGTCCGGCGGCACGCCGACGCCCTCGGCATGCATGTGGCCGAGATAAAGCTGGGCCTGGATGTGGCCGCGCGCACCGGCCCGGGAGAAGTGCTCGAAGGCCGCCATGCGCAGGTTGTGTTCCGTGACCTTGATGCCGAAGGGCGCCGTCTCGCGCTGGAAATACATCAAGCCGAGATTGAACAGCGCCTCGGGATAGTCCTGCGCCGCCGCCGCCTCGAACCAGGCCGCCGCCTCGTCGAAATCGGGCATGCCCAGCAAGCCCGTGCGGAACATCACGCCGACCATGGTTTGCGCCTCGGCATTGCCGGCCTCGCCGAGCGGCAGCAGCAGGTCGAGCGTCAGCGCGTAGTCGCGATCGTCGAAGGCGATATGCGCTTCGTGGAGGGCTTCCTCGACGACCTCTTCGTAGGTCTTCTCGAGCGCCACGGCAGTGCCGGCAATGACGAAAAGCAGTGTAAACCCACTCGCCACAATCTTAAGTAAGTGCATCATATCTCTACCCCGCATCCTGTCGTGCCCCTTGAAATGCACCCGCGGGCGCCTCTCGACAAGGGCCAATTCCATCAGAGCGGTTGCCTGGCGGCGATGCTGTGGGCATGATCCGCGCCGCATGATGTGGCGCGAACGACAATGGCGGGCGATGTGGCGCGGGCTGGCGATGGCCGCCCTGGCGCTGCCGGCTGCCTGTACGCAGAGCAGCTATCAGCCGGCGCCGCTCGATACGGCGGCATCGGCGGCACGGCTGATGGCGCGGGATATCGGCGACCCTGACCTGCACGCCGCCCTGGCGGCCAATGGCGAAAACGTTGCCGGCGGCTGGCGCCTGCGGGCCCTGACGGTGGCGGCGATCCATTTCGACCCGGCCCTGGCGGCGGCGCGGGCCGAATGGCGCCGGCGCGTCGCGGCCGAGGCCAGCGCGGCCCAGCGGCCAAACCCGGTGGTCGAGCCGGAGATCGCCTATCACACCGATCCCGAGGGCGGCGACGGCCCCTGGAGCATCGGCGCCGCGCTCGAGATTCCCCTGCTTGCGGGCGACAAGCGCGAGGCACGCGTGGCCCTGGCCCGGGCCGGCAGCGAGGCGGCGCGCCTGATGGCGGTGCAACAGGCCTGGCGGCGCCGTGGCGCGGTCCGCGACGCGGTCGTCGCCTGCCACCGGGCCGACACCCTGCTCGGCTTTGCCGCGGCCGAGATCGCCTTGCACAGGGAGGTGGTGGAGATTTTCGAGCGCCGCCGCAGCCTCGGCGAAGCCAATCTCACCGAGGTCAATCTGGCGCGGCGCGGTTTCGATACCAGCCGCCGGGCCGAGGCCGGCCTGCGCGCCGCCGGCGAGGCCTGCCGCGGCGCCCTGGCCGGCGCCCTGGGGCTGCCACTGGCGGAGGTGCGCGCTCTCGCGCTCGACCATGGCGATATGATGCCGGGCCATACCATCGCGCTGCCGAGCGAGGGCATGCGCCGCGCCGCGCTTCTTGGCGGTTTCGCCATTCGCGAAGCGCTCGCCGCCTATGCCGCGGCCGAGGCG
>CAZVDW010000200.1:0-9865 GCA_964625645.1 uncultured Rhodospirillaceae bacterium | reverse complement strand
TGAGCCACGAGCTGCGCACGCCGCTCAATGGCATTCTTGGATTTGCGCAACTGCTCAAGGACTATTCCGATGTCCCGCTAACGGAAGACCAGAATACCAACGTCGGACATATTCTGAGCAGTGGCCGGGACCTTCTCGCCTTGGTCAATGAAGTTCTCGATCTTGCCAAGGTCGAATCCGTCGGCTTCGACCTTTCCCTGCAGCCGACAAACGTGTCCCGGACCATCCGCGAGAGCTTGATAGTGGCCAAGCCGCTCGCCGACCAGCGCGACATTTCGCTCATCGTATCGCCTGACATCGGCGCGCAGGCCTGCGTGCAGGCCGATCCCAGCCGGCTCAAGCAGGTCCTGCTCAACCTCGTATCAAACGCCGTGAAATACAATCGCGACAAAGGCTCCGTCACCATCGCCGCGAATCTCACCGGTGACGGCAAGGCGCGCATAACCGTGACCGATACCGGGCCGGGAATTCCGGCCGAAAGTCATGACGAGGTGTTCCTCCCCTTCTCCCGGCTCGGCGTCGAGGCCGCGAAAATCGAAGGCACCGGCATCGGACTGACCATCAGCCGGCAACTCGTGGAGAACATGGACGGCGAGCTCGATTTCGACGACGCGCCCGGCGAAGGTTGCTCGTTCTGGCTCGAGCTGCCGCTGGCCGAGCCGGCATCGCCATGACCGCTTGAGAGCGGGCAACACCGGCCCCTGCACAGTGAAGCGTACACACTCATACAACGGCACTCAGCCGTGACCGAGGCACGGCGCGCCATCCTGGCAATGGCTGCGATCGCCACGGCGCAGCTCTGGCTGGTGTCCGCCGTGCCGTTGCAGATACTCGCCCATGCCGAACACGACGACGCCCTCTTCGCACGCCTGGCGATCGCGCTTCTCGGCGGTGACTGGCTTGGATCCTACGACTCCCTGACGCTTAGCAAGGGACCGTTCCATCCCATGTGGCTGGCAGCCGTGGCCTGGCTCGGCATACCGCTCAGAGTGGCCCAGGACCTGCTCTACCTTCTTGCCGGCGCGCTGCTGCTGGCTTTCGTCTGGCCCCGGATCCAACGCTGGTGGGCCGTTGCCGCGCTTTTTGCCGCCTATGCCTTCAACCCCATGCTCACGACCGCCGGCAATCTCCGTATCGTTCGCGAAGGCATCTATACGCCGTTGACCGTGCTGCTGCTGGCGCTGCTGCTGTGGTGCTGGCATTGGCGCCGGCGCGGCCTGGTCTGGCGGGCCCTGCCGGCGGTTGTGCTCGGCAGCGTTTTCGCCGCCTTCTGGCTGACCCGCGAGGAAGGGCCGTGGCTGTTTCCGGCCCTGGCCACCGCGGCCCTGGCCTGCGCGCTGTGCGGCGCCACGGCCGGGCGGATCACTGTCCGGCTGATGCGCGAAGCCGGCCTCGCGGCGCTGGCGGTCGCGGTTGCCTGGAGCGCCAGCCACGCGGTGGCGCTTGTCAACAAGGCACACTATGGCAGCGCCATGGTGGTCGAGACCCGCGATGCCGCGTTTCTCGCCGCCTATGGCGCCTTGTCACGCATCGAGCACGCCGCCTGGCGGCAATATGTGGCCGTGCCCCGCGAAGCGCTTCGCCGCGCCGGCGAGCATAGCGCGGCGGTCGCCGAGCTGTTGCCATGGCTGGATGGCGCCATGGCGGATCGCTGGGCCAGGGAGAGCTGCGCCGCCTTCGCCGAGGAGCCCTGCCAGGGCGATATCCACGCGGGCTGGTTCATGTGGGCATTGCTCGGCGCGGTCGAGATCGCCGGCCATTACGGCACAGCGGCGCAATCGCGCGCCTTCTATCGGCGCCTTGCCGGGGAAGTCGACGGGGCCTGCGCGGATGGCCGCCTGGCCTGCCTGCGGCCACGCGCGACGATGGCGCCACCTTTCAGGCCGGACTATGTGGCGCAGGCGGCGGCACGCTTCGGCGACGGCCTGCTCAAACTGGCCCGGTTCGAATTTGCCGATGCCGGCCCTGGGCTTGGGCAATTGCAAAGCACCGGCCGCATCATCGATTACCAGCTTGTCGCCGATCTCGTCGGCGGGCCGGTGTTCGAGCGCCGCCGCCATATCTGGCTGCGTGGCATCATCCGGACCAGCGGCCCCGCCATCGCCCATATTGCCGTCGAACGCGCCGATACTGCCGTCACCTACACCGCGGAGCTGGTCGATCACCGCCGTTACGGCGATGGCAAGGTCGAAGTGAAGTTCGACCTCAACACCGATTGCGCCTTCCCCGATTGCGTCCTGGTGGTGAGCGATCAACACGGCCCGCTGGCGCGGATCACCTTCGACAAGATCGGCGAGCGCGTGGAAAGCGGACGAGTGACGCTTCTGCTGGCCGATATTATCGATAGCCGTGACCACCTGTCGCCGGGCGACAGGCGCGGCGATGCCGCCTTCCTTGTCCTCGGTCAATTGAACCAGGCCTGGCGGACGATCGGCCCCATCCTGGCGGTCGTCGCCGGCGCCGCCTTGCTGTTCGCCCTGGCCGCCTGCATCCGCCGCCGCTACCTGGACAGGCTAACCCTTGCCGCGCTCGTTCTGCTTGTCGCGGCCACCAGCCGCGTCGCCTTGCTGGCCTATATCGACGTGGTGGCGATACCGGCGCTGAAAGGGCTCTACATCTCACCGGCGGTGCCGCTGTGGATCCTCTTCCTTGGCCTGGCACCCCTCGCCGCGGTCCATGCCAGGGCTCGACGCTAACCGTAGCCTTGAATGTCGTCGAGATTGTCTTCCAGCTTTTCCATGCGGTTCTTCAGATAGAGCATGGCAAAGGTCTTGGCGGTATCGAGCGAGTGGAAGCTATAGCTGCCGTCTCCCGAAGAGCCCTCCGCCGACATATTCTGAAACAGCTCTATGGCATCGCGCTCACGAAGAATTTCTTTCTCATGGGCTTTTTCATAGCGCGCGGACTTCGGCTCCAGCGTGTCGATCTCGATCCGCGCCGGCCCTACCGTGACGAGGAAAACTGGCGATTCTTTTGCCATGGCATTCATCCTCTAGAATATCTCGGGAACGAAGTTCTGCGTTTCCAGCGGCGGTCGCTCATAGCCGTCGCGCAGCTCAGGCGGGCGTTTCGGCAGCTTTATCCGCTTCGGCTCCTTCTTGGTCTGCGGCAGAATCGTCAGGAGGTGGGTGATGCAGTTCAATCTGGCGCGCTTCTTGTTGTCGGAATTCACCACATACCAGCGCGCGTGAGAGGTGTCGGTATGGGCCAGCATGTGATCCTTGGCACGCGAATAGTCCTGCCATCGATTACGCGATTCGAGGTCCATCGGCGACAGCTTCCAGCGCTTGGTGGGATCGTCGATGCGGCCGCGGAAGCGGCGCTCCTGCTCATCGTCGCTGACCGAGAACCAGTATTTGACGATGGTGGTGCCGGAGCGCACCAGCATGCGCTCGAAGCCGGGTACGGAGCGCAGGAAATCCCAGTATTCGTCGTCGCTGCAGAAGCCCATCACGCGCTCGACCCCGGCGCGGTTGTACCAGGAGCGGTCGAAGAGCACCATTTCGCCCGCCGCCGGCAGCTCCGAGACATAGCGCTGGAAATACCACTGCGACTTCTGGCGCTCGGTCGGCGTGCCGAGCGCGACCACGCGGCAGATGCGCGGATTGAGCGGCTCCATGATGCGCTTGATGACGCCGCCCTTGCCGGCCGCGTCGCGCCCTTCGAAGACGACGACGACCTTGCGGCCCTCGCGCATGATCAGATCCTGCGCCTTGACGAGCTCGATATGCAGTCGCCTGAGCTCCTTTTCATAGAACGCGTTGCGCTGCTTTTTCTTGACCTGCGGATCCGCCAGGGGACTAGGCCCGGCCGTCCGCGAGCCAACGCCGGCGGTCGCGGCGGATTTCGATTTGGCGCCCGTTTTCATGATTGCTCAGCTCTCCTTGGGATCACCCACCTATCCTTAATGATCGCGCTCGCATCCCGCAATGCCTTAACCTGCGTCAAAGCAATCGCAGGACGATGCGCCGACATCGCGGGACATTGCGACCCTTCGAGGCGTCGTGTCCGCAGCGTGGCGCCATGACCGATTGATGGCGCGAGCCGACCTCGGCGATTTCGTAACGAGACCTCATCCGGCGCATTGCGCCGGCAATCGTGTAAGCTATCCAGCGCATCGGGAAGAGACCAGTCATGCGGCAGCTGCATTGGGGAAGCCCGGTGTGTAAGATGCACACTGGAGGGGTGGAATGTCCGACATCCGTGCATGGCTTGGTGGTTTGGGGCTCGGCGAGTATGCCGCGATGTTCGAGGCCGAGAAGGTTACCGTCAACACCCTACCCGAATTAACCGACAGCGAATTGAAGGAACTGGGTCTACCGCTCGGACCACGCAAAGCGCTGCTCAAGGCGGTACGCGAGGGCGCCGCCGATCTCGGCGCTTCGTCGGCGCCGGCAGAAACTGCTCCGCCGTCAGCCGAGCGCCGCCAGATCTCGGTGATGTTCTGCGATCTCGTCGGCTCGACGGCGCTGTCGGAAAAGCTCGACCCGGAAGACCTGCGCAGCGTGATGCAGGCTTACCGGCAAACCTGCGGCACGGTGATCGAGCGCTATCAGGGCCATGTGGCTCAGTATCTCGGCGACGGGCTGATGGCCTATTTCGGCTGGCCGAGCGCGCATGAAGACGATGCCGACCGCGCCATTCGCGCCGGGCTCGATATCGTCGAGGCGATCGAGACCGTGGCGGCGCCGGAGCCGCTCGCGGTCCGCATCGGCATAGCCAGCGGCGTGGTGGTGGTCGGCGACAGCGGCGAGGCCCAGGCGGACGCCCGGCTCGCGGTCGGCGACACCCCCAATCTGGCGGCGCGCATCCAGGCGCTTGCCGCGACCAATAGCGTCGCCATCGGCCACCAGACGCGGCGCCTGGCTGGCGGTGCCTTTGCCTTGACGTCCTTGGGCGAGCAGGCCCTGAAAGGCGTCGCCGAGCCGGTCGAGATATTCCAGGTGGTGGAGGCCAAGAGCGAGAGCCGTTTCGAGGCGCGGGCCGCCGCCGGCCTCACGCCCTTCGTCGGCCGCGAGCACGAGATCGGCCTGCTGCTCGATCGCTGGGAGCAGGTCAAGGACGGCGAAGGCCAGGTGGTGCTGCTTTCGGGCGAGCCGGGTATCGGCAAGAGCCGGATCAGCGCCATGCTCGAGGCCCGACTGGCTGACGAGCCGCATACCCGCCTGCGCTCCCAGTGCTCGCCCCACTATGCCAGCTCGCCCTATTACCCGTTCATCGCGCAGCTTGAGCGCGCCGCCGGCTTCGCCCGCGAGGATAGCGCGGAAGCGAAGCTCGACAAGCTCGAGGCGGCACTAAGCCAGGGCACCGATGACGTCGCGGCGCAGGCGCCGCTGCTCGCGTCCATGCTGTCGCTACCCCTGAGCCGCTATGCGCCGCTGGCACTATTGCCGCAAGAACAGAAGGCGCTGACCATCGCCGCCCTGGCACAGCAGGTAGTGGGGCTGGCCAGGCAGCAACCGGTGTCGATAATCCTCGAGGATGCGCACTGGATCGACCCGACGACGCTGGAAGCCTTCGGCGCTATTATCGAACACATCGAGCGCGCGCCGGTGCTGCTGGTGATCACCCATCGACCCGAGTTCTCGCCGCCATGGTCGGGCTGTGCCTATCTCACCATGATCTCGCTGGCCCGACTATCGCAGCGCCAAGGCCAGGCGATGGTGCAGAAAGTGACCCACGGCAAATCCTTGCCCGGCGAGGTGCTCGACCAGATAGTGGCCAGGACCGACGGCGTGCCGCTGTTCGTCGAAGAGCTGACCAAGACCATATTGGAGGCCGGATTCCTCAAAGACGAGGATGGGCGCTACGCCCTGGACGGCCCGCTGCCGCCGCTGGCCATCCCGGCGACGCTCCAGGACAGCCTGACGGCGCGCCTCGACCGCTTGGGCAGCGTCAAGGAAGTCGCCCAGGTCGGCGCCTGCATCGGCCGCGAGTTCGCCTATGAGCTGATGGCTGCCATCACGCCCCTGGACGACAGCGCGCTTGAGGACGCTCTGCAGCAGCTTGTCGTGGCTGAGCTGGTTTTCCGCCGCGGCACGCCGCCGGACGCCACTTACACTTTCAAGCACGCGCTGGTGCAGGAAGTTGCATATAGCTCGCTACTGAAGCAACGACGCCAGCAGCTTCACCGGGAAATCGCGAATGTCGTCGTGAGCGAGTTTCCGCTGGAAGCCGAACGAGAGCCGGAGGCGCTCGCGCGACACTTCCAGGAGGGCGGCCTGATCGATCGCGCCATCGAACACTGGATGCGAGCCGGACGGTCCGCCGCAGCCAGATATGCGAACTATGAAGCCCTGACCTATTTCGAGAACGCGCTGGACCTGATCCGCCAGCATACCGAGCCCGCTGCCGGGGCGCTGAGTGAGCTTGAAGCCCGATTGGCGATGGGCTCGGCTTTCATCTCCACCAAAGGCCTGTTTTCCGAAGAGGTTCTGGCGAATTACTCGAGAGCCCGCGAGTTATCGGAGCGGGTGGGATCGCCGCGGCAGCGTTTCGGGGCCCTGTTCGGTGAATGGATGCATACCGTCAATTGCCCCGATATCCCCGGCGCCGGAGCGCTCGCCGACGAGCTTCTCGCACTATCGCAACAGGAGGAAGATCCGGACATCGACATGCAGGCGCATCATGCGCGCTGGACGACGGATTTTCTTGGCGGTGATCTGCACCGGGTGGTGACACATGTAACTGCCGGCCAAAGCATATATGACGTGGAAAGGCACCGCGACCACAAGTTCACCTATGGCGGTCACGATCCGGGGGCATGCAGCCTGTCGATGGGCGCCTTGGCGCTATGGCAATTGGGCCATGCCGAGCAGTCCCTCCAAAGCATCCGGGAGGCGCTCGATCTGGCGCAGCGCCTGGGGCATCCGTTTAGCCTGGCACTTACCTATTTCTTCGCGGCACAGCTGCACCACTTTCGACGTGAGCCGAAGCTGGTGGTTGCCATGGCGCAGGACTCCATTGCGGTCTCCGAGGAACACAAGCTGCCGCTTTGGTCGCTAGCCAGGCCCATAGTCGGCTGGGGACAGGTGATCGACGGCGATGGCGAAGCCGGTCTGGCGGCCATGCACAAAAGCCTTGGCGCGGGCAAGGCGCTCGGCACCGAGGCTTTTCGCCCGTTCCTGATGACGCTCCTGGCGGATGCCCACGCTCGTTCCGGTGCTTCCGACCTTGCCATTGATGTCATTGACGAGGCTCTTGAATTGACCGCGCGAGGCAGGGCCAACAGCTGGGACGAAGAGATGCTCAGAGCCAAAGGCGAGTTTCTCCTGGCTGCCGGCGGGCAAATCGGCGAGGCCGAGGATTGCCTGTGGCGAGCGCTTCGCACCGCCGCTGCCAGAGACGCCAAAGGCTGGGAGCTGCGCGCCGCAACATCCCTCGCCCGCCTCTGGCAGTCCCAGGGCAGGACCGCGCAAGCCCGCGACCTGCTCGCCCCGGTCTACGACTGGTTCAGCGAGGGCTTCGATACGCCGGACCTGATGGACGCGAAGGCGCTGCTGGACGCGCTGAACTAGGGCCGCGCTTGCTCACGCGACGCCGTCTGCTTCCGCCAGGGCGTCGAACCACCAGTGCGGGCCGTCCGCCCGGCGCACCACTTTGAGGTGGCCGCGCCAGCTTTCGTCGTCGGCTGCCGGATAGTCGGCGCGGGCGTGGGTGCCGCGGCTTTCGCGGCGCCGGCTGGCGGCCTCGACGATGAGCTCGGCGGCGCCGGCGGCGAGCTGGGTCTCGAGATATTTCTCGAGCTTGCGCGGCTCGTTGATGCCGCGGGTGCGCGCCGCCTCGCCGGCTATGGCGCGAATCTTTTCCAGCCCGCTGGCCAAGCCTTCGGCGTCGCGGCGGATGCCGCCATGCTGCCACATCACCCGGGCGAGGTCGCGGCGCAGCACATCGGCATCACGGCCCGGCGCCCCGCTCTCGGCCTGGGCCGGCGCGGCGGCGGCGCCGGCGCCCTTGTCGCGGCCGGCGGCGAAAGCGCTCGCGGCGAGGCCGGCGCGGTGGCCGAAGACCAGGCACTCGGTCAGGGCATTGCCGCCCATGCGGTTGGCGCCGTGCATGCCGCCGGCCGCCTCGCCGGCGGCGTAGAGCCCGGCCATGCTGGTCGCGCCGTGGCCGTCGGTGCGCGCGCCGCCGCCCGAGAAATGGGCCACCGGCGCCACCCGCAGCGGCTTGTTCCAGGCATCGTACTTGGCATCGAGATAGGCCCATTTGGTGGCCGAGATGGGATTGGCGCACCAGGCCTCCTTGGTCACCTTGGTGAGGTCGATGAAGACCGCGCCGTCGTGCTCCTCGATCTCCTTGAAAAGCGCCTGCGAGAGCGCGTCGCGGGCATGGCTGGCGGCCGGCCGCACGGTGATGTCGTATTTGTCGAGAATATCCTCGCCGGCGGCGTTGGTGAGATAGCCGAGGTCGGCGCCGTCGGGCTCGATGAGGAAGCTGGCCTTGCCCGGCTCGGCGATGGCGACGGGATAGAACTGCACGAACTCCAGGTCCTGCATGACGCAGCCGGCCTCGTAGGCCAGGGTGTGGCTGTCGCCGCCGATGCGCTGGGGATTGTCATGGTGCTGGAACAGCGCCCCGGCGCCACCGGCGGCGAGGATGACGGCGCCGCCGCGCAGCTCCAGCCAATGCCGCCGCCGGGCGCCATAGGCGCGCATGGCGACGCCGTCCTCGCCGCTGGCGATATTGCGCACCACCAGGTTGTTGACGAAGCGCACACCGACCGCCTCGGCCTTGGCCACCAGGCAGTGGGCGATCTCGCGGCCCCAGATCGGAATGCGCTCGCCGGGATCGTCCTTGGGCAAGGCCATCAGCACGCCGGGGGAGGATTTGGTGGTCAGACCCCAGTCGATGAGGTCCTGGAAGCGTGCCGGCGCCTCGGCGGCGGCGATATCGACCAGCTCGCCTTCGTTGAGGCCGCGCCCGGCCCGCAGCACGCGCGCCTTGTAGGCCTCCTCGGTAGAGCCGCCCCAGGGGCCGGCGAAGGCGCCGACCGCGAAAGCCGTCGAGGTGCCTTTGCCGGGCGCGCTCTTGCCGACCACGGCGACATCGGCGCCGTCTCGCCGCGCCGCGATCGCCGCCACCAGCCCCGCCGCGCCCGAGCCGATCACCCAGACA
Organism: uncultured Rhodospirillaceae bacterium; assembly: GCA_964625645.1. Taxonomy (GTDB): domain Bacteria; phylum Pseudomonadota; class Alphaproteobacteria; order UBA7887; family UBA7887; genus UBA7887. Next base: position 748 of record CAZVDW010000200.1, on the reverse strand, counting down.
TCCGCCTGCAACGTTTCCATGCGATTTTCCCCCCGCAAAGCCGCCGGCCCGAGAGCCGACACATGGACAATCCCCGCCTCAATAACACATGCCCGCCGCCCGGGGGCAGGACAACATTGCGGTTTGTGGTGATAGGGATAGGGGGGGTTGGTTGAGCCATGCCGCGGCACGGCGTATCCTGCCAGACAAAGGTCGGTGGTGTGGAGGCCATCGGGGAGGGTTCACCGTGGCCGAGAACGTGGTCAGGCAAAGGCTGGCGGCTATCCTGGCGGCCGACGTGGCCGGCTACTCGCGCCTCATGGGCGATGACGAGCGGGCGACGATAGACGCCATCAACGCCTGCCGCGCGATCTTCCGCGAACACATCGAGGCCAATGGCGGGCGCGTCGTGGACATGGCGGGCGACAGCGTGCTCGCCGTCTTCGATACCGCCATCGGCGCCTTCACCACGGCCATGGCGGCCCAGGAGCGGCTGGTCGCCCTCAATACCGAGGTCGCCGAAGACCGCCGCATGGCCTGGCGCATCGGCGTCAATCTCGGCGACATTCACGAGCAGGACGATGGCACGGTCTACGGCGACGGTGTCAACGTCGCGGCGCGCCTCGAAGGCCTCGCCGAGCCCGGCGGCATCTGCCTTTCCGACAAGGTCCAGGCCGAAGTGCGCGGCAAGACCGAGCGCGCCTTCGCCGACCTCGGCGAGCACGAGGTCAAGAACATCGCCGAGCCAGTACGGGCCTTTCGCGTGCTG
>CAZVDW010000199.1:0-7480 GCA_964625645.1 uncultured Rhodospirillaceae bacterium | reverse complement strand
GCATGGGCACGGCCGAGGTCGAGAGCGCGCTGGTCGCCCACGACGATGTCGCCGAAGCGGCGGTGGTCGGCTATCCGCATGAGATCAAGGGCCAGGGCATCTACGCCTATGTCACCCTGAAGATCGGCTCGGAGCCCAGCGAGGAGCTGCGCAAGACCCTGGTCGGCTGGGTGCGCAAGGAGATCGGCCCGATCGCCAGCCCCGACCTCATCCAGTGGGCGCCGGGCCTGCCCAAGACGCGCTCCGGCAAGATCATGCGCCGCATTCTGCGCAAGATCGCCGCCAACGAGTATCAGGCGCTCGGCGACACCTCGACGCTGGCCGACCCGGCCGTGGTCGACGACCTGGTCGAGAACCGCATGAACCGCGGCTGATCCTCGCTATGAGCCGGCCGGCAGCGGCTGGCAGTAGGTGCCGCGCGAGTTAAGCCGGTTGCACAGTGCCAGGGCGTCGGCGCGCTCGGCGACGGGGCCGGCGTGAATGCGGAAGAAGGTGCCGCGCTCGGGGATTTCGACGCGGCGGATCGACAGCTCGAGGCCTTGCAGCAGGTCGCCGTGGCCCTCCAACATCTCGGCCCAGCCACGATCCGCATCCTCCACCCTGCGATAGGACGCCAAGTGCAGGACGTAGCCGTTCGCCGGCGGCAACTGCGAGACCTGAACGGCGGGACCCGGCGGCGTGAGGCGCGGCGCCGGGGCCTGCGGCTCGCTCAGGTCGCGCGCGGCGTAGGCTTCGGTGGGCGTCGGCGTCAGGCCGTTGGCATAAAGCCTAGCCAGGGCCTCGGCGGCGCGGTCGTGGCCTTGCGTGGCAGCTTCGCGGTACCAGAACTCGGCCTGCATGAGGTTTTGTACCGTGCCGTGACCGAGCTCGTAGGCGCGGGCCAGGTCGTATTGCGCCTCGGCGACGCCGAGACGGGCGGCACGCTCGTACCAGCGCACCGATTCCGGTGTCGCCTGGCGGCCCAAGCGGCCGGACCAGAGGCCACCGTCCTCGGCCAGCCGCATCGCCGCCAGGGTGTAGAACTGTGCCGCCCGGCGGTAGTCCTGGGGCACGCCGTCGCCGCGCTCGTAAAGCCTGGCCAGCGCCGCTTGTGCGCCGGCATGACCATGAGCGGCGGCGCGCATGAACAACTCGGCGGCGCGGCCGGAATCGGCCGGCTGAATGCCGCCGTTGAGATACATCTGGCCAAGCTGATACTGGCTGATGGCATCGTCACCGGCGGCGGCGCGGCGGTACCAGTCGATCGCCTTGTCAAGATCGAGCTCGACTCCGTCGCCGGTCTCGTAGCGCTGCGCCAGCGCCGTCATCGCGGCGGGATCGCCGGATTCGGCCATGCCGCGCAGGCGTTCGACCGAGCCCAGCGGTACCAGCGTCTGGTTCTCCAAGGTGCCGCAGGCGCCGAGCGCAAGCCCGGCGAACAGCACGGCCGCGCGCGCGCCACGGTGCAGGCGTGATGTCGATTTGGCAGGCGATAAGCGCAATCGCGTCATCCGTTCCCCCTGCCGCCAGACGTCGCGGCGGCTATGATTTGTGGCCGCTTCCCGGCGACCAGAGCCATCGCTTTACCCCAGCATAGGTTAAGCCTTCGTATATTTCACGTCGCCAACGCGGCGGCTCAACGCCCGCACCATGGTAATCGCGCGCCGCCATCATAGCTCCGCGCCAGGCCGGCGGCGAGCAGGGTGGCGCCGAAATCGCGGCCGTCCGCCGCGACCACCCGCGCCAGAACCCGGCCGGCATATTTGCCGACATGCACGTCGTGCAGGGTCACCTCGCCGTGGTCGGCCAACTCCTGGACCAGGGCACGGGCCGCCTCGGCGAGCAGGCGCGCTTCCTCGCAGCGTGCCGTCAGCTCGGGCGTATCGATATTCTCGAGGCGCACCTTGGTCTCGACGGCCTGGCCGATCCAGATTCTCGCTTGCACCACCAGGGTGTCGCCGTCAATCACCGCCAGAACCCGCGCCGGCACCGGTCCGGGCACACTATCGATGGCGAATGCCGCGCTGCTGAGCTGAAGAAACCCCATCGCAATGATAGATGTGTAAAGTCGAAACGGACCACGCAACACGGCGTATTTCCGATTTTGATACTTGTAATAGTCGTGTTATTAGCACAACAGCAAGAATAATACTACTCTTACGAGCATATATACAAGCTATCGGAGAAACGCCGATCTTAGAAATCGCTGACCCGGCCGTTGCGTTCCCAGTCGCCGTAGCGAGTCGGCTCGGGTCCTTGCGGGCCGCCGATCTCTTCGACCTTGGCCGCAGCTGGCGCTTCAGGGGCCGGCTCCGGGGGTTTCTTGTCGTCATCGCTCATGGCGCCAGAATAGCGCGCACCGTGCGGTCCCGCCAGTCTTGACCCGCGCGCGGCGTGGCCCACATTAGCGCCATGAACATCGCCAGAACCGCAGTCCTTCTCGCCGCCATGACGGCACTCTTCCTCGGCGTCGGCTTTTTGCTCGGCGGCGAGGTCGGCATGGCCGTCGCCTTCCTCCTGGCCCTCGCCACCAACGCCTTCGCCTACTGGAATGCCGATAAGCTGGTCCTGCGCATGCATGGCGCGCGCGAGGTCGACGGCCGCGGCGCGCCGGAGCTTTACAGCATCGTCGAGCAGCTCAGCCGCCGCGCCGCACTCCCCATGCCCAAGGTCTATATCATCGACAGCGACCAGCCCAATGCCTTCGCCACCGGGCGAAATCCGGCGAACGCGGCGGTTGCCGCGACACAAGGCCTGATGCGCGCCCTGAGCGCCGAGGAGCTGGCCGGCGTGATGGCCCATGAGCTTGCCCATGTGCGCCATCGCGACACCCTGGTGATGACAATCACGGCGACCATCGCCGGCGCCGTCTCCATGCTGGCGAATTTCGCCTTCTTCTTCGGCCGCGGCCGCGACAATCCGCTGGGCATCATAGGCGTGCTGCTGGTCATGATCCTGGCGCCGCTCGCCGCCGGCCTGGTGCAGATGGCGATCAGCCGCACCCGCGAATACGGCGCCGATGCCGCCGGCGCCGAGATCTGCGGCCATCCCCTGTGGCTGGCCAGCGCGCTGGAGAAGATCGCCGCCCTCGCCGGGCGCATCGACAACCCCGCCGCCGAGCGCAATCCCGCCACCGCCCATATGTTCATCGTCAATCCCCTGCACGCCTACCGCCGCGATGCCCTGTTCTCGACCCATCCGGGCACCGAGAACCGGGTCCGGCGTCTGCGTGAGCTGGCCGGCGTCGCCGGGCCTTGGGGATGACGGACGACGATCTGGTGGCGCGCGCCCTGGCGCTCGACTGGTTGGCGGCGACGCTGCGCCATGCCCGCCCGCTCGACGATGCCATGGCCACAGCACCGCAGGGCATCGCCACCCGCGACCGGGCCTTCGCCCAGCTGCTGGCGCGCAGCGTGCTGCGCCGGCTCGGGCAGATTGATGCGCTGCTGGCGCGCTGCCTTGAGCGGCCGCTGCCGAAAGGCGCCTGGCTGGCCCGGCTGATCCTGCGTCTTGGCGCGGTACAGCTGCTGTTTCTCGACACGCCACCCCACGCCGCGGTGGACACCGCCGTGGGCCTCGCAAAGCAGCGCGCCGGGCGTTATCAGAAGCTCGTCAACGGCGTGCTGCGGCGGCTCGCGCGTGATGGGGCGGCCTGGCGCGACGAACAGGACGCGCCGCGCCTCAACACCCCCGACTGGCTTTGGGACTCCTGGTCCGCGGCCTATGGCGAGGATGTCACCCGTGCCATTGCCGCGAGCCACCTGAGCGAGCCGCCGCTCGATTTCAGCGCCAAGCCGGATCGCGCGGTGGCTTTCGAAGCAACGCTGCTGCCGACCGGCAGCTTGCGGCGCCCCGCCGGCGGACGCATCGCCGACCTGCCGGGTTTCGCCGCCGGCGATTGGTGGCTGCAGGACGCGGCCGCGGCCCTGCCGGCGCGCCTGCTCGGAGACCTCACGGGCGCCCATGTCATCGACCTCTGCGCCGCGCCCGGCGGCAAGACGGCGCAGCTTGCCGCGGCCGGTGCCATGGTCAGCGCCGTCGATCGCGCCGCCCCGCGTCTTGCGCGGCTGTCGCAGAACCTCGCCCGCCTGTCTTTGCCGGCGGAGCTGATCAAGGCCGACGCGGCGACATGGCAGCCGCCGAAGCCTGCGGATTTCGTGCTGCTGGACGCGCCGTGTACGGCGACCGGGACGATCCGCCGACACCCTGACATTCCCCATCTCAAACGCCCCGGCGACGTGCCGGCCGCGGCTGCCGCGCAAGCTCGCCTGCTGGCCAATGCACTCGCCATGCTGGCGCCCGGTGGCACCCTGGTCTACGCGGTCTGCTCGCTGCAAGAGGAAGAGGGCCCGGCGCATATCGAGGGGCTGCTCGCCGCCGACGCGACGGTCGAGCGGGTGCCGGTCGAGACCGGCGAAATCGCCGGTTTGGGCGAATTGATCGACAGCCGCGGCGACCTCCGCAGCCTGCCCTGTCACCTGGCCAACCTCGGCGGCCTCGATGGCTTTTACGTCGCACGCTTGCGGCGGAAAACCTAACCTGATACTTGAACTCATATGCAGCAGCCGGTGCGCATAGCGCCATCCATATTGGCATCGGATTTCGCGCGTCTCGGCGAGGAGGTGCGGGCGCTCGATGCCGCCGGTGCCGATTTCATCCATATCGATGTCATGGACGGCCATTTCGTGCCCAACCTGACCATTGGCCCCGGCGTGGTGGCGGCGCTCAGGTCCCATGTCAGCCGCCCCTTCGATGCCCATCTGATGATCTCGCCCGTCGATCCCTATCTCGATGATTTCGCCAAGGCCGGCGCCGACATCATTACCGTACAGGCCGAGGCCGGGCCTCATTTGCACCGCAGCGTGCAGCGCGTGCGGGGCTTGGGCAAGCGCTGCGGCGTGGCCCTGAACCCCGGCACCCCCTTGGCGGCGGTCGAGGAAGTGCTGGACGATCTCGACCTGGTCCTGGTCATGACCGTCGATCCCGGTTTCGGCGGCCAGAGCTTTCTCGAAAGCCAGCTCGACAAGGTGCGCCGGCTGCGGGCCATGATCGACGACGGCGGCCGCACCATCGATCTGCAGGTCGATGGCGGCATCAATTTCGACACCGCAGCACAGGCCATAGCGGCCGGCGCCGACGTGCTTGTCGCCGGCACCGCCGTCTTTCGTGGCGGTGCCGGCGCCTATGCCGAGAATATTCGCAGGCTGCGCGGATGAGCGGCGGCGGTAACGGCCTGCTCGGTACGCTGGGAACGGTCGGCCCCGGTGCCGCCGGCGGCGGCGACCGGCCCGCGGCACGGCCCCGGCTGTCCGCGGCGGCCCTGCTTTACGGCAACCCGCTCTATCCCCTGACGCTGCTCGGCCCGGTGCCCGACCGCCTCGCCCTGCAACCCGCCGATGGCTGGCCGGGCGACGCCGAGATCGGCAATCGTCTGTTCCAGGGCCGCTATCGCTTCGCCGGCCACGAGGTCGATGCGCCAAAGCTTCCGCTCTGGCTGCCGCCCGGCGCCCCGGAGGCCTGGCTGGAGGACATGCACGGCTTCGAATGGCTGCGCCACCTTGCCGCCGCCGGCGGCGAGACCGCCCGCCGCCAGGGCCGCGCCGTCGTGGCGAACTGGATTCTTGTCTGCGGCCATTGGCGGACTTCGGTGTGGCGCGCCGATGTGCTGGGGCGCCGCATCGCGGCCTGGTCGCTGGCCAGCAGTTTCCTGATGCGTGGCGCCGAGCCCGCCTGGCGGCGCGCCTTTCTCTCCAGCCTCGCCATGCAGACCCGGCATCTGTCGCGCGTCGCCTCGCGCGAGGCGACGGGCGCCGCGCGCATCGCCGCCATTCGCGGTCTGCTCTATGGCGGCCTCTGCCTCGGCCCCAGCGAGCGCCGCGTTGCCGGCGCCATCCGGCTGCTGATCCGCGAATGCCACCGCCAGGTGCTGGCCGATGGCGGCCATCGATCGCGCTCGCCGCGCCTGTTGCGCCAGGCCCTCGCCGATCTCGCCGATTGCCGCGCCCTGTTGCTGGCGGCCAACCGGGTGCCGCCCGAGGCCCTGACCCGGGCCATAGACCGCATGGCGCCGATGCTGCGCGCGCTCTGTCACGGCGATGGCGCGCTGGCCGCCTTCAACGACGGCGGTGAGGGCGATGCCGACGCGGTGGCGGCGGCTCTGACCATGGCCGCCGCCCCCGGGCGGGCCCAGGCCAACGCCCCGGATATGGGCTTTCAGCGTTTGAGCGCTGGTGAGACCACGGTGATTGTCGATAGCGGCCGTCCGCAGCCCGGCTTGCAGGCCTCTCATGCCGGCAGCCTGGCTTTCGAGATGAGCGTCGGCGCCCATCGCATGGTGGTCAATTGCGGACCCCATCACGGCCGCGACGACACCTGGGCGCGGGCGCTGCGCAGCACTGCCGCTCATTCCACCCTGGTCATCGCCGATACCAGCTCGGCGCAACTCGGCGATGACGGCGCCTTTCACGCCGCTGGGGCCGCGGTCGCTTGCGAGCGCCGCGAAGGCGATGGCGCCATCTGGCTCGATTTGAGCGACGACGGGTATGCGGCCCGTTTCGGCATGGTCCATCGCCGCCGCCTCTATCTTGGTGAAGGCGGCGACGATTTGCGCGGCGAGGATATTCTCACGCCATCGGGGACAGCGGCCGAGCCTCGCCCCTTCGCCGTCCGCTTCCATCTGCACCCCAGCGTACAGGCCTCCCTGGTCATGCATGGCCAGGCGGTCCTGCTGCGACTTGCCGACGGCAGTGGCTGGCATTTGCGTGCGGTCGGCGGCAGCCTGGCGCTCAATCCCAGCGTCTGTTTCGACCGCGACGGCAAGCGCCGGCGCACCGAGCAGGCGGTGATCGTCGGTGTCTGCGCCAACGAGGGAGCGACGGTCAAATGGGCAATTCGTCGCGTCGCGGCTTAAGCGACGAGCGTCCGCTGCCCTATGGGCGGCAACACATAGACGATGACGATGTCGCCGCCGTGGCATCTGTTATGCGTGGCGACTGGCTGACCACCGGGCCGGCTGTCGAGGCGTTCGAAACGGCGCTGGCAAAGAGCGTCGATGCGCGTTTCGCCGTCGCCTGCTCGAGCGGCACGGCGGCGCTACAGCTCGCCGCTCTTGCTGGCGGGGTGAAACCCGGCGACAGCGTTATCGTGCCGACGCTCACCTTTCTTGCCACGGCCAACGCCCCCCACCATGCCGGCGCCGAGATCATCTTCGCGGATGTCGATGCGGACAGCGGTCTGCTGACGGCGCAAGCCCTGGACCAGGCCATGGCCAAGGCGAAGGGCCGGCGGATCGCGGCGGTCTTCCCTGTGCATCTCAATGGCCAGGCTTGCGATCTCGAGGCGATCGCGGCTATCTGCCGTCGGCACGACATCGCGGCCGTTCACGATGCCGCCCATTCGCTCGGCAGCGACTATGGCGGCGGCAGGATCGGCAGCGACGGCGCTCTGCACGCCTTCTCGTTCCATCCCGTGAAGACCGTTGTCATGGGCGAGGGCGGCGCCG
>CAZVDW010000198.1:0-5615 GCA_964625645.1 uncultured Rhodospirillaceae bacterium | reverse complement strand
GTGACGCCCTCGGCGGACTTTTTCGCCGAGCCCCATGTCGACGGCCTGATCGGCTATGCCAAGGTCTTCCACCAGGCCGGGATCAGCTGGACGCTCAGCTCCTTTGCCACCGAGGCCGCCAATTTCGGTCTTTTCATCGGCAATTACGAGCAGATGCACAAGATCTCGGCGCGGGTGCGCAAGGCGGCGCAGGAGCTCGGCGTCAAGCGCGTGGTCTACGGCGAATGCGGCCACGCCTGGCGGGTCGCCTACAGCTTCCTCAACACCATCGCCGGGCCCTGGGACTTCCTCGATGCGCGCTATCCCAATCCGAGCCACATCTGCGAGGTCACCCACGATCTCATCGAGCGTGGCGCGCTTGCTCTCGATCCGTCCGCCAATGACGACAAGGTCGTCACCTTCCACGATTCCTGCAACGTCGCGCGCGGCTCGGGCATGGGCGGGGTACCCGGCGGCCAGTTCGAGATTCCGCGCGCCATCCTGCGCGCCAGCGTCAATAAATTCGTCGACATGAACCCCGAGACCATTCGCGACAAGACCTTCTGTTGCGGCGGCGGCGGTGGCCTGCTCACCGACGATCTGCTCGAGCTGCGCGTCAAGGGCGCGCTGCCGCGCATGGAGGCGCTGAAGGAAGTGGTTGAGAACCACGGCGTCACCCACATGGCCGCCATCTGCGCCATCTGCAAGAGCCAGTTCGCCAAGGTGATGCCCTTCTATGGCCTGGAGATGGATCAGATCGTCAGCCTGCACCAGCTGGTCGGCGACGCCGTGCAATTGGGTGGCAAGGACTAGACCCATGGCGGATGCGGGCGCATTGCAGTTCAGGCGTTTCAGAGATGGCGACAACGCGCCGCCGGAGTGGACCGACAAGCACGTGGTCTCCGGCCGTTCCTACAAATGCCCGGTCTATGTCCACCGCACGCCGCCCTGCCAGGCGAGCTGTCCCTCGGGTCACGACGTGCGCGGCTGGCTGGCCATCGCCCGCGGCATGGACAGGCCGGCCGACACGGACACGCCCTGGCAGGCCTATGCCTTCGAGCGCATGGTCGCGGCCAATCCTTTCCCCTCGGTCATGGGCCGGGTCTGCCCGGCGCCCTGCGAGGCCGGCTGCAGCCGCAATGCCGTCGATGGCTTCGTCGGCATCAATGCCGTCGAGCACTATGTCGGCGACCGGGCCCTCGAGGCCGGTCTGGCACTGCCCCCGCCCGGGGCCGATACGGGCAAGAGAGTGGCCGTGGTCGGCGGCGGCCCGGCCGGGCTCGCCGCGGCCATGGCGCTGCGCCGCAAGGGTCACGGCGTCACCATTTTCGAGGCCCATGACGAGCTTGGCGGCATGCTGCGCTACGGTATTCCCGGCTATCGCACGCCGCGAAAGGTGGTGGCGGCGGAAATCCGCCGCATTGTCGAGTTGGGCGTCACGGTGCGCTGCGGCACGCGCATCGGCGGCGATGTCGGCATCGAAGCGCTGGAGCACGATTTCGACGCGATTTTCTGGGCCGTCGGTGCGCAGACCGGCCGCGGCCTGCCGATCCCCGGCGCCGCCGCGCCCAATTGCGTCTCCGGGCTCGAGTTTCTCGATGCCTTCAACAGCGGCGCTCTCACCTACACCAGCCAGCGCGTGGTCGTGATCGGTGGTGGCGATACCTCGATCGATGTCGCCTCGGTGGCGCGCCGGCTCGGGCATACCGGCGCGGCGGGCGACGTGCCGCCACCCGATTACCTGATCCACGGCCATGCGGCGCAGGACGTCGCCGCGACCCTGCAGCGCCAGCATGCCGATGTCGTGCTGACCTCCCTGTTCCCGCTGGACGAGATGACCGCCGCCGCGCGCGAGCGCGAGGACGCGACCAGCGAGGGCGTCGATATCCGTGGCAGCGTGATGCCGCTCGAAGTGCTGTTGGACGCTGCCGGGCGCGCCCGCGCCATCAAGATGTGCCAGTGCGACATGGACGGCATGACGCCGATCGCCAGGCCCGGAACCGAGTTCGAGCTCGCCTGCGATCTGGTGGTCCTCGCGATCGGCCAGAAAGTCGATTTCCAGGGTCTCGACGCGCTCGGCCAGGATGGCGACTTCATCGCGGCAGACAGCTATTTTCGCGTCGCGGGCCGGGACAAGCATTTCGCGGCCGGCGATGCGCTCAGCCCACAGCTGCTGACCACCGCCATCGGCCAAAGCCTCATCGCCGCGCAATCGATCGATGCCTATCTGTCAGGCGCCGAGCCGGCGGCACGGCCGAAGCTCGACGTGCATCATTTCAATCTGCTCAATGAGCTGCGCCGACGCGATCTGGAGCCCGAGGCCTACGACCACCAGAGCCTGCGCGGCACCAGCGCGTCGAACATCGCCATCCACAATTACGAGGACCGCTCGTTCCGCGAGATCATCCCGCAGGACCAGCTGTTCCTGGGCTATTTCTCGTTCTCTCCACGCAGCGAGCGCCACGCCCTGGCGCTGCAAGGCGACTCGGTGCTGGGAAATTACGACGAGCGCATGGCGGCGCTGAGCACGGCAGAGGCGGTGGCCGAGGGCGAGCGCTGCATGAGCTGCGGCATGTGCTTCGAGTGCAATCAGTGCATCGTCTATTGCCCCCAGGACGCGATCGCGCGCGTCAAGAAGGACAAGCGCAGTGTCGGGCGTTACGTCACGACCGATTACGCCAAATGCGTCGGCTGCCATGTTTGCGCCGACGTCTGCCCTAGCGGCTATATCCAAATGGGACTGGGGGAGTAGCGCGTGCTGAGAGCCCTCGCCATCGCTCTTATATTTTTCGTTGGCGTCACGCCGGCGCCGGCCGAGGACGGGCGCACGCCATTGCCGCAACCGCACCCCGCCTACAAGGGCGAGCAATGCGTCGAGCCGGTCGACGTCATGCGCCGCTGGCACATGACCTTCCTGCTGCACCAGCGCGACGACACCGTGCGCGGCGGCATCCGCGGCCAGAAATACAGCCTGCGCGGCTGCGTCGATTGCCATGCTACGCCAAACGAGGCCGGCGGCGGCGGGCGCAGCGTGCAGGGCTTCTGCGACGCCTGCCACGACTATGCGGCGGTCCGCATAAGCTGTTTCGAGTGTCACAGCGACCGGGCGGAGGCGACCGAATGAGCCCCGTCGATCGTGAGCGCCGGCATGTGCTGGCCCTGCTCGCAGGCGCCGCCACGGTCACCCTGGTGCCTGGTGTGACGCTGGTCTCGGCCGGCGAGCCGGCCTCGGCCGACAGGCGCTGGGGCCTGCTCATCGATGTCGGCAAGTGCGCCGACGGCTGCGAGGCCTGCGTTACGGCCTGCCGCGAGGAGAACGGCTGGGGCGAGGCCGATACGGGCTGGATTCGCGCCGTCGCGGTGAGCGACGGCAACACCACCCTGACGGTGCCGGTGATGTGCCAGCATTGTGGCAACCCACCCTGCGTCGACGTCTGCCCCACCAGCGCCTCGTTCCGCCGCGCCGACGGCATCGTGCTGGTCGATAAGCATCGCTGCATCGGCTGCCGCTATTGCATGATGGCCTGCCCGTTCGGCGCCCGCTCCTTCGTCGACGCGGATGTCAGCGGCCAGAGGCCGCAGGTGCCGCGCGGCAAGGGCACGGTCGAAGCCTGCACCTTCTGCGTTCATCGCATCGATGCCGGCGGGCAGCCGGCCTGCGTCGAAGCGTGCGGCGGCGGCATGCTGTTCGGCGACCTCAACGATCCCGACAGCGATATCTCCAAGGCGCTCGACGGTCACCTGGCGCGGCGCCTGCGCGACGATCTGGCGCTCGGCCAGAGCGTGCTTTACCGGGGCGTCTAGGCGATGCGCTCGACCCGCGATTTCAGTGAGGCCACGGTCAGGACACGGGATTTCTATGCTGTCGTCGGGATCTGCGTGGCAATCGCCGCCGCCGGCCTGGTCGCGGCCCAGTACATGGCGTCCGCCGGCCACCACGTCACCGGCATGAGCGACCGCGTGGTCTGGGGTCTGCCGCACGTCTTGGCGCTGTTGCTGATTCTTGCCGGCGCCGGTGCCATGAGCGTGGCCTCGCTCGCCGTCGCCTGGCAGCGGCGCATCTATGCCCGCCTGGCCCGGCTCTCCTGCGTCGTCGCCATGGCGCTGTTGGCCGGTGGCCTGGCCATCCTGCTGCTCGACCTCGGCCGTCCCGACAACCTGGTGCGGGGGCTCGGCTCGCTCAACACCAGCTCGATCTTCAGCCTCAACCTGTTCGTCTATACGGGCTTCTTCGTGATCGGCATCGCGCTGCTGTGGACCCTGCTCGAATACCGCATGAACCGCTATGCGCGCCTCGTCGGCGCGCTGGCCTGCTTTTGGCAGATCCTGCTGGCCAGCGACATCGGCTCGGTGTTCGCCGTGCTCTCGGCGCGCCCGGCCTATGACAGCGCCATCCTGGCGCCGCTGGCGGTGGCCATGTCCCTGGCGCTCGGGCTGGGGGTCTTTGTCCTGGTGATGCTGGCGGCGATGGTGCTGGCAAAGCGGCCCTGCGGCACGGTGCTGGCGGCGCGTCTCGGGAGGCTGCTGGCGCTGTGTCTGCTGGCGGCGCTCTACCTGACCGCGCTGCAGCACATCGTGCAGTCCTACGGCCGCTTCGAGAGCGTCGCTCTCGCCGGCTACGGCACGCTGTTCTGGCTCGGCCAGGTGCTGCTCGGCGGCCTCCTGCCGTTGGCCCTGTTATATCACCCGGCCTTGGCCGGCCGCCTGGGCGCCATCGCGGCGGCCGCGGCGCTGGCGGTGCTGGGCGGCTTTTGCTGGCTCTACGTCACCGTCATCGGCGGCCAGGCCTATCCCCTGCCGCTGTTCCCCGGCATGACCGTGGGCGGTGCGGACGGCGAGATGGCGTCTTACGCCGCGCGCTGGCCCGAGCTGCTGCTCGGCGCCGGCGGTGTGGCGCTGGCATTGCTACTGGTCGCTGTCGCGGTCAAGGTGCTGGCGGTGCTGCCGACCTCGCTGGCCGATGCCGAGGTGCCACACCACCGCCCTGCCGCGAGCTGAGCCATGGCTCATGTCCTGGTCGCCGCGGCGCGCATGTCGACCGGCAAGACCACGCTCAGTGCGGGCATCGGCGCGGCGCTGGCCGGGCGCGGCCTGAGAATCCAGGCCTTCAAGAAGGGGCCGGATTACATCGACCCCATGTGGCTCGCCGCCGCCAGTGGGCGGCCCTGCTACAATCTCGACTACCACACCATGCGCGAGGACGAGATCACGCACACCTTCGCGCGCCGCGCTCATGCGGCGGACATGTCGCTGATCGAGGGCAATATGGGCCTGTTCGACGGTGTCGACGTGGCCGGCAGCGACAGCAACGCCGCCTTGGCAAAATTGCTGCGGGCGCCGGTGCTGCTGGTGCTCGATGCCGCCGGCATGACCCGCGGCGTGGCACCGCTGATACGCGGCTACGAGGCCTTCGATGCGGATGTCGATATCGCCGGCGTGATCCTCAACAAGCTCGGCGGCGCCCGCCACGAGACCAAGCTGCGGCGCGTCATCGAGGCCTATACCGATATGCCCGTCATCGGTGCCGTCCAGCGCCAGCCCGCCTTGCGCCTCGCCGAGCGCCATCTCGGCCTGATACCGAGCAGTGAAACGACCGATGCCGAGGCAAGGATCGCCGCGTTCGCCGCCGCCAGTGG
>CAZVDW010000197.1:0-7874 GCA_964625645.1 uncultured Rhodospirillaceae bacterium | reverse complement strand
ATGCCGAAGACCGGCTCCACGGTGCATTTGCGGCGTTTGTATTTGGCTTTGGCGTCCTCGGTCTCAAGCTTTTCCTTCATGGCGATGCGCCAGGGGGCTTTTGGCTTGCGGCGGCGGCTTGGCCTCCGGCTTGGGCGGTCGGAAGTCGTAGAGGCGTTCGTTGTCCGGGCGCGAGACCGCGACCAGAACCTCGATGCCGCGCGCCTCAAGGCTGGCGACCGCGGCGCCATTGGCGTAGCCGGCATCACCGAGCACGGTCTCGGGTTGGCCAAGGCTCTGGCAGACTTGCTCGATGGTCGCTTCAAAGGTCGGTGCGTCACTGGGCGTTTGCGCCACAGTGCTGGTCAGCACCAACTGACTGCCGTCGGCATCGACCACCGCCTGGGCATTATAAGCCTGGCGGAACTCATGGCGCTTGGACTTGCGCATCAACTTGCTGTCCGGGTCGCTGAGATTGCCTTGCCGATCAGGCGCTGGGCTGTCGTCGGGCGGCTTGGGCTTATGGCCACGGCGCTTGCGGCCCTCCCAGGCGGCCAGCTTCTTCTCGTCTTCAGCCTGTTCCGCCTCCGCCTCGGTCCGGGCCTCGGCCTCCAGGCGCGCACAGGCCGCGTCCAGCTTGGCTTTCAACGTCTCCCGGCGGGCGATCTCGGCGGGAAGAGCCTGCGGGTCGTCGGCGTCCTCGACATCCGCCGCCTCCGCCCGCGCCGTCAGCGCGGCGATATCCTCGGCCAGCTTCGCCCGCAACGCACAGGCCCGGTCATAGCGAACCGACTTGATCTTCGAGGCGTTGGCGTCGATCTTCGTGCCGTCGATGCTGACCATGCCGAGCCGCAGCAGCCCCAGCTCCCCGGCCAGCAGCAAAATCTCTTGGAAGGCCAGCGTGAAGGCCTCCAGGTTCTGCCGCCGGAAGCTCGCGATGGTGTCGTGATCGGGATGCCTGTCGGCGGTGATGAAGCGCACCGCGACATCGCGATGCGTCGCACGCTCGATCCGCCGCGAAGAGAAAATCCCGTTGGCGTAGCAGTAAATCAACAGCGCCAGCATCATCCGAGGATGATATTGCGCCTTGCCGTGGCCGCGCCAATTGACCTTGAAGGCGCCGATATCGACCCGCTCCGCCGCCGCCGTGATGAAATGCACGAGATCGTCCTCGCCAACCCAGTCGCGAAGATCCGGCGGCAACAGAAAGGCCTGCGTGCGATCGTAGGGAATGAAGTTTGCCATGCCACGAGTATAAACTAAGCTCAGCCTAAATCCGACAGACTGCTAGTCCGCTCCTCCCTCGGCGATCTGCTCCACGGCCCGCACCGCTGCGCCCTCGGCCAGGGTCTCATTGCCGCGCACCACCACGGGCAGACGGCCGTCGAGGCCGACGCTCACAGTCACGCTGTCGCCGAGGGCGCGACCGAGCGTCACCTGCCGTTCGTGAGCGCGGCCGTCATCGACCACCCAGACACTGGTGCTGCCGTCCGGATAGCGGATCACCGCATCGCGTGGGATCGCCACCGCAGCCGTGCCGCCGCCGACAGTGAAGACGGCCTCCGCCGACATCCCGGCAATGATCTCGTTCGAGGGATTGTCGAGCAGTAGACGCACCAGGAAGGTACGCGCCTCGGGATCGCTCGCCGGCACCACGGCGACCACTCGCGCCGTGAAGCGGCTCTCCGGGAGCGCGTCCACGCGCACCGCCGCCACTGCCACCCGGCGGATGGTCGGGTAGTAGGCCTGAGGGGCACGGAGGTCGAGCCGCAGATGATCGGTGGCGAGAAGCTCGAGCACCGGCCGCCCGGTCTGCGCCCATTCGCCGACCTCGGTAAGCTTCTCCACCACCACGCCGTCGAACGGCGCCAGCACGGCGTGGCGGGCGACCAGCTCGGTCTGATATTGCAGCTCGGCCTGGAGACGCGAGACCACGGCCGTGCGCGCCTGTACCGCGGTGATGCGCGACTGCAGGGTTGACTGGGCGATGTTCTGGCCCAGCCGCTCAGCCTCCGCGCGCAAGCGCAGGGCATCGGCGTGCTGGGCGCGGGCCTCGACCAGACGCGCCCGCGACTCCGCAAGCCTCAGCTCGGCAAGGGTAGTATCCAGCATGATCAGCACATCGCCCTCGCGCGCCACATGCCCTTCCTCGGCGTTGGCGGTAACCACCAGCCCGTCTACCCGTGGCGACAGGGCGGCGAAACGCGCCGGCGTGATAGTGCCGGTCAGCCGCAACGGCGCCGTACCCTCGGTACGCGCCGGCATCACCACCACCACTGGCGCTCCGTCCTGCGCGCGCGCGACCGCGACCGCCAGCGAGGGCAGCAGCAGCAAGACAGCCAGACAGCGCGAGAGCGCCACCATCATCCTTTTCGCCCGCGCAACAGAACACGCATCGGGCCAACCGGGCGAATATTCATTAAACTCTTGCTTTATAAGCGTTTTCCGACATGCCTCATAGGCAATGTCCAACAGTTGCGAACACGGGTCAAGCGTTCCTTGGGAGACAGTTTCGCCATGTCCGCCACATCGTCCGGTGCACTGCTGCAACATCATGCAGCGCCACGGGTGTCTTCGGGCTCGATGGCGTTGAAGGAGATGGTGCCGTTGTCGACAAGGCCGAACGCCACGGCACGCGCGCCGGGGATCGGTTGCAGGTCCGCGCGCAGTGGCCCAAAATAGCCAAGTTTTACAGCTAGATCGCTCATCACTGCTCGACGGGGGGAGTAATATGGAGCCGACGTCTCATCATTCACGAACTTATGCCATTCACAGCGACGAGGAGTCGCGGCGTCTGGAGCTTCAAGCGCGATTGGCCCGCATTGAGGATCACTTGAAATATGTCGACGTTCCGGCACGCGGTCGCATTTTGGATGCCGGATGCGGGCCGGGTTCCATGGCGAGATTGTTCGCGCGGGAGCACCCGGACGCGCGGGTCACGGGCATCGATCAACGTGAGTCCTACCTCGAATTGGCGCGGGCCAAGGCCGGGGAAGAAAACCTGGATAACGTCGATTTCGAGCAGGCCAGTGTGTTCGACTTGCCGTTCGCGGACGGGACCTTCGATATTGTGTGGACAAAGTATCTTCTGCAGTGGCTGAAGGATCCAAGACTCGCCCTGGACGAGCTCAAGCGCGTGACAAAGCCTGGCGGGCTTGTCGTGTCTTGCGATTTCGCCGACTTCATGATCGAGCACTTCCCTGTTGATGCGGAGTTTGAAAGCCAGATTCGCACAGTCATGCCGGGTCTGGTCGACCCCAATGTTGGACGCAAGATTGCCGGCCACATGATCTCGCTGGGTTTCGCGCAGGTCGCCGTCGATATCGAAGCGGATCGCGTCTTTACCGTGATCGGTAAGATCGACGCGGAGCGCCGCTGGAATTGGGAAAAGCAATGGGCGGCCGCTCGATCGGAAATCGCTAAGATTCTCGGCTCAGAGGGTGAGGCGGACAACTTTCTCCGGCAGTGTTTCGACCATTTCGATGCGACGGATACATGCACGTTTACATCGCTGTATTTCACGCGCGGACGAGTCCCGGCATAGGCAGACAGCGCAGATGGCGCTCTAGCTGGCAGTACTGTCCGACACCGTCGGTCTTGCTCGGCTAAATCACCTTGCCCGGATTGAGTAGCCCATGGGGGTCCAGCGCCGCCTTGATTTTTCGCATCATCACCATCTCCAGCGGCTGGCGGTAATGCGCGAGTGCCGCGCGCTTGAGCTGGCCGATGCCGTGCTCGGCGGAGAAGCTGCCGGCCATCTCCATCACCAGGTCGTGGATGACTTGGTTGAGCTCTTCCCGGCGGGCCAGGAAGGCTTGCTTGTCGGCGCCTTCGGGCTGGCTGACGTTGAAGTGGATGTTGCCGTTGCCGGCATGGCCGAAAGGCACGGGGCGGGCGCCGGGGATGGTTGCCTCGGTGAGCGCCGTGGCGCGGCGCAGGAACTCGGGTACGCGGCTCACCGGCACCGAGACGCAGTGCTTGATGCTGTCGCCTTCGGGAAATCAGTGACGCTTGGTATTAGCCGCGGTTTCGGCGTCGAGCAGCGCGCCCAAGGGAAAATCGCTCGCGGCCTTGGCGCCCTCGACCCGGCGTTCGGGATCGACGACGACGTGAACGGCGCTGCCTTTGTCCACAATCAGACAGCCGAGATCGACCAGTTCCGAGAACCAGCTCTTGGGGCAACGGTCGTGTTGCAGGGATCGGCTGAGCTCCGCCATGCGGCGATCGATCGAGGATGGCCGGTCGAACGCATGAAGAACCTGTTCGGCGTCCGGCGAAAGAACGTATTCGGCCTCGACCACACAATCGCGGCTGTCGTAAATGATCTTGAAAGGGCCCACCCGCGCCAGCCTCAATCGGGCCGGGTCGCCCCCGTAGGCGCGCTGGCACCAGGATTGGGTCTCGTGCTCCGCCGCGTCGAGATAGCCGTCCGGGAGCGGACCGTCGGCGCGGGTTCCTTCGAAAAAACAGACCATGGTCTCGATGGTCTCGGGTGGCAGGTCGTAGATCTCGCGATAGCCCACTAACGGCGCAATCTTCGAATATCCGAACTGCTGGGGGGTGTTGTGATAGGGACTGAAGCGGTCGATCCGAAGCGGCCTCAGCCCGGACGGCGGCTCAAGATGCTGCAACAGCGGAATCAATGCCGCCATCCTGGCGTATTGCTCGGGCGTCTCCTGCGGAAAGCCCACCAGCATGGTCCAATAGACCCGCATGCCGATCTCGCGGGCGGTGCGAAGCAACAGGATGTTTTGCAGGGCCCGCACGCCTTTGGACATGAGCGTCAGGATGTCGTCGTCCAGGCTCTCGATACCCGGCTGTACGGAGGTGACCCCGGCGGCGGCTATGGTTCGCAATTGTTCGACCGTCAGGTTCGACTTGATCTCGTAGAAGAGGCTGGTATCGGACAAGTCCTCGGGCCAGTTCGCGAAGACGCTGTCGATATGGCGCATGTCCATGATGTTGTCGCTGGCCGAGAGGCGCGGCACGTTCCAGGCGTCACGCAAATGGCGAATCTCAGCGATGACCCGTTCCGGCGATTTGGCGCGAAAACCCATGCCCTCGCCGTTCATGCCACAGAACACACAGTGATGCTTCGCTCCCCACCAACATCCTCGGCTGCTCTCGAACGGCAGCGCGGGCACGATCCGGTTCTTGAACGAGACACGATCGAGCTCGGCAAAGTAATCGTCGAAGGTTGGAACAGGCAGGGCATCCATATCGGTTATCGGTTCGCAGGAGAGGTGTCTCTCCGTGCCGAGATCACCACGGGCCGCGCCTTCGATGAAGTCGGGAAAGGACACGTCCGCTTCGCCGGAGAACACGTAATCGATCTGCTCGAACGATGACAGCAAGGCGCGTCCCATCGGGCCCTCGCAATTGGCGCCGCCGAAACTGATCACGATCTCCGGCCGCTCGGACTTGAGCCGGTGCGCAATCGCCAGTGAGGCACAATTCTGCTGGAAGCTCGAGCTGAAGCCGACATGGTCGGGCGCCGCCCGCAGGATCGATTGTGCCGATCGCTCGACGAATTCGGCCGCGCGTCGCTTTGCGGCCATCATTTCCTCGGCAAAGCCGGGGCTGACGCAGGATTTGACCCAATCCCAGCCACGATTCAGCGGCGCGGCTCGCTCCAGCCCGTTGACCAAATGCGAAAAAATCCATTCGCCGAGCGGTTGATGACCGCCATGGCAAAAGGCCTGGCAAATGTCCGGATTCTCGAAATCGGCATATTCGATGTTGAGATAGCTGAGCTCGCAGGCGATTCCCCGCTCGCGAAGCGCCGCCTGCAGAAGACTGGCTCCCAAGGCGGGGCGGGGCAACGACCAGAACGGTGCGGCGACCAGAACGACTTTCGTCATGACGCACACCGCTGCGGCGATCCGGCATCGGCGCGCAAATGTTCGCCGCCACGGCTCATCCTTGCGCCATGCGCTAAATCACCTTGCCCGGATTGAACAGCCCATCCGGGTCCAGCGCCGCCTTGATCGCACGCATCAGCTCGATCTCCACCGGCTGACGGTAATGCGCCAACGCCGCGCGCTTGAGCTGGCCGATGCCGTGCTCGGCGGAGAAGCTGCCGGCCATTTCCATGACCAGGTCGTGGATGACTTGGTTGAGCGCGTCCCAGCGGGCCAGGAAGGCCTGCTTGTCGGCGCCTTCGGGCTGGCTGACGTTGAAGTGGATGTTGCCGTCGCCCACGTGTCCAAACGGCACCGGGCGGGCGCCGGGGATGGTTTGCTCGACGAGCGCCGTGGCGCGGCGCAGGAACTCGGGCACGCGGCTGACGGGCACCGAGACGTCGTGCTTGATACTGCCGCCTTCGGGCCGCTGGGCCTCGGAGACATATTCGCGCAAGGCCCACAGAGCCTGTGCCTGTGCCTGGCTGGCGGCGATGGTGCCGTCGAGCACGAGGCCGTCTGCCATGGCGGCCTCGAGAAGGGTCTCCATGACATCGTCGAGGCCCGCGTCGGGCGCCGGCGAGGTCAGCTCGACGAGCACGTACCAGTCGTAAGCCTGGGCCAGGGGGTCCGTGGTGCCGGGGATGTGGCGCAGCACGAAATCGACGCAACGCCGGGCCTCGAGCTCGAAGGCGCTGACCGTGTCGCCGCTGGCCTCGCGCGCCCGCGCCAGCAGCGCCAGCGCGGCTTCCGGATCGGCCACGGCAAGCCAGGCGGTGCAGCTCGAGCGCGGCATCGGCGACAGCTTGAGCATGGCGGCGGTGATGATGCCGAGGGTGCCCTCGGCGCCGATGAACAGCTGCTTGAGGTCGTAGCCCGTATTGTCCTTGCGCAGCGCCCGCAGGCCGTTCCAGACCCGGCCGTCGGGTAGCACCACCTCGAGGCCCAGAACCTGGTCGCGGGCCATGCCGTAGCGCAGCACGTTGGTGCCGCCGGCATTGGTCGAGATGTTGCCGCCGATCAGGCAGCTGCCTTCGGCGGCGAGGCTGAGCGGCAGCAGGCGCTCGGCCTCCGCCGCGGCGGCCTGCAGGTCGGCGAGCACGCAGCCGGCCTCGGCGCAAAGCGCGTAATTGGCGGCGTCGACCTGGCGGATGGTGGTCATGCGGGCGAGCGAGAGAATGATGGCAGCACCGCTGTCGTCCGGCACCGAGCCGCCGGCCATCGACGTGTTGCCGCCCTGGGGCACGATGGGAACGCGCTCTTCGGCGCACAGGCGCACCACCGCCGCGACTTCGTCCGTGTTCGCCGGGCGCACCAGGATCGAGGCCTTGCCGCGGTACTTTTCGCGTTGGTCCAGCAGATGCGGCGCCAGGCGGTCGGGATCGGTGATGCAGCCGACCTCGCCGACGATCGCGCCTAGGCGATCCGCTAACGTCATTGTCCGCGATAGCGGAACGACGACAGTGTCTTGCCGCTACGGGTCTCGGCAAGCTCTTCCAAGGAGGTGACCGTGACCCGCGAATCGAGAAGATTGGCTACCACGTAAATGCTCTCAGGCCGGTCGGGATTGGGGATTCCGACCAGGCGCAGGTGCACCAGCCCGTCGCTATCGTTCATGTAGCGGCCGACAACCTCGACCGCCTGGTAGGGACCGATCTCGATCTTGCGCGCCACATCGATCTTGGAGTCGTTGGCGCCTGCCGCCGCGGCCGGGAACACTTGCTTTGCCAAGGCCTGGACAAGCGTTTGCAGTCTCTCCTCCATGTCGGCTAGCGGCAGCGTCATGGGAATGAACTGAATGTTCTCCATCCACTGCTTGTCGAGAGTGACGAAGTGGTACTTGATGATGGTATCGCCGCCGGGGCCGATCTCGGTGCCGACAAGGAAATCGTCGCCCTTCGGCACCACCAGCTGGAAAGGCACGGGAACGGCGATGTTGTGCTCTTGGGCAAAATCCGCGTCGAAAATCCACGAGGTGCCGATGGTCAGACCTTC
>CAZVDW010000196.1:0-1635 GCA_964625645.1 uncultured Rhodospirillaceae bacterium | reverse complement strand
TGACGCGCGCCAGGATCAAGCAGGAGATCACAGTTGGGCGAGACGTTGCGCCCTACGGCGTATTGCGTCCGGCAATGTCTCTTTCGCTCTACGGTGCTTCGGAATCGAAGCCAATCGCACGCTATTTCTTCGGCGACCTGGCGCCGGACGAGCTCAGCCGCTACGTCATGTTGTCGGGCGAGCTCAAGGTCGTGACGGTTTCGGATTACCATGTGGACAATCTGCGCCAGCTCGTCGCGGCGGTATCGGTCGGGTCAGAGTGATAGATGCGGGCATATCTGCTAGGATCATGCGATGAGCCAGCGTTGTAGCCTTCTTTCCATTTTGCGCAGCAGCCGCCTTTCGCTGATTGCAGCGGCTTGCCTGATGGCCGGCTGGCTGCACGTTTGGCTACACCATGCGGAAAGCGGGGATACTGGGCATTTCGAAGCCGAAGTTGCGGCCGATTGTGGCCTGGCCGATACGCCGCCGGCGCTCTCCTGCGGCACGCCATGGCGCGCGTGGCGGACCGGCCACACCGACCTTACGGCGCGCACATCGGATCTTGCACCCCGCGGCCGCCCCATCGGAATAGCATCCATCCGAGCCCCGCCCACAGCTTGACCACGCCTTAACACCTGCCGTGAGCCTCGATGCTGCCCTAGGGCAACGCCCGCCCGCGGCTAAGACGTGACGGATTGTAATGGAGCACAGGATGCTGAAACCATTTGCCTATGCCACGCTGGGGGCGCTGATCGGCGCCGGCGGCGTGATGGCCGAAGATGAGGAAAGACGCGATCTTAGCGCGCACGAGCATGGCCATGGTGCGCTGAACATCGCCATCGAAGGAAACAGCGTTTGGCTGGAACTGGAAGCACCCGGGGCTGACATCGTGGGGTTCGAGCATGAGGCCCACAGCGACGAGGACAGGGCCGCGCTAGCAGCGGCGGCAGACAGGCTGAAACAGCCGTTTGAGCTTTTCGTGATGCCGGAGAGCGCGGGATGCACCCTCGTTGCCGCCCATGTCGAGATGCTCGATGAAGCCCACGAGGCGGAAACCCACGAGGAAGAGGACGCGCATCACGACGAAGAGGAGAACGCGCACCATGGCGAAGCGGGCGAGCACGGCGAGTTCCATGCCGAGTACGAACTCGGCTGCAGCGACATCGGCGCGATCGATCGCATCAACTTCCCGTACTTCGAGGCGTTTCCGGGCGCGGAATCACTGACGGTCACGCTGCTATCGGACGCGGGCCAAAGCGTTCTCTCGGTATCCCGCGACAACCCGGTCGCCGGCATCGAGGCGGGGCAATAGGGTTTTGGTCTTGGTCGAGGAAGCCAAGGACGCGAAGGCGGGGGCGACCGACGCCATTGCCATGCGTGGCGTGAGTTTCACCTGGCCGGGACGCCATCGCTTCAGCCTGAGCGTCGAGACGTTCACCGTGGCTCGCGGCGAGCGGCTGTTCCTGCTCGGCCCCTCAGGCACCGGCAAGTCAACCTTGCTGGCACTTGCTTGCGGCATCGTCAAGCCGGAAAAGGGCGCGGTCACAGTACTCGACCAAGACCTGGCCAATCTCAATGGCGGCGCGCGCGATCGTTATCGCGCCGAGCATTACGGCGTCATCTTCCAGATGTTCAATCTGCTGCCCTATGCCA
>CAZVDW010000195.1:0-2243 GCA_964625645.1 uncultured Rhodospirillaceae bacterium | reverse complement strand
CGAGACTGTCGATGGCATCGTCGATTCATTCGGCGGCGCCATCGACAAACATATGGGCGATTCCGTCATGGCCGTGTTCGGCGCGCCGATCGCGCATGGCAACGATCCCGAGCGCGCCGCCGGCGCGGCGCTCGCCATTCACGACGCCATGGCCGGCCTCAGCGGCGAGATGAAATTGCCGCTCCAGGTCCATATCGGCGTCGCCAGCGGCCAGGTGATGGCGAGCGGGTTGGGCAGCCGCAGCCACAGCGAATATACCGTGCTCGGCGATTCGGTGAATTTGGCGGCGCGCCTGATGGCGCGCGCCGGTGGCGGCGAGACCCTGATCTCGCCGGCGGTGCAGAGCGCCTTGCCGCGCGGCGCCGAATTGGAGGATCTCGGCGAGGCCGAAGTGCGCGGCCTTGAACGGCCGGTGCGCCTGTGGCGCGTGCTCGGCCTCGGCGGCGGCGACGCGGCGGGCGATGCGCCGCTCTTTGTCGGCCGGCGCGCCGAACTGAGGCAGTTCCAGGGCGTTCTCGATTCGCTGGCGGAAAGCGTCGCCGGGCAGGTCGTTTACGTGCGCGGCGAGGGCGGCATCGGCAAAAGCCGGCTGATCGACCAGTTTGCCGTCTTGGCCGAACAAGCCGGCCTGCACAGCTATCGCGGCCTCATTCTCGATTTCGGCGTCGGCAAGGGGCGCACGCCGATCGGCGACCTGGTGCGCGAAATGTTGGGGCTGACGACCGAGAGCGGGGTCGAGGCGCGCATGGCGGCGGTCGACAGGACCATCAATGAAGGATTGGCGGAGGCCGAGCAGCGCATTTTCCTATACGACCTTCTGGACGTTCCGCAGAGCGCCGAAATGCGCGCCGTCTATGACGCCATGGACAATGAGAATCGTACCCAGCGCAAATTGGAATGCGTCGCCGCGTTATTTGCCGGTGCCGCTCGGAAGCGTCCTCTTTTACTGGTCGTCGAGGATTTGCATTGGGCCGATGGCCAGACGGTTGAGCAACTCGCAAGGCTGGCTCGCCTGGCCGGTGAACAGCCGGTCATATTGTTGATGAGTTCCCGTATCGAAGGCGATCCGCTGGATTCAGCCTGGCGTTATAGCGCCGGGGCATCGCCGTTCACGACCATCGACCTGATGCCGCTCAGGCCCGAGGAGGCGATGCAGATCGCCGAGGAATTCGTCGATATCAACAGGATTTTCGCCAAGGAATGCGTCGCCCGCGCCGAGGGCAATCCCTTGTTTCTCGATCAATTGCTGAGGAGCGCCATCGGCCACGATCAGGAGGCGGTGCCCGGTTCGGTGCAAAGCATCGTCCTGGCGCGCGTCGATCTGTTGTCGCCGGAGGACAAGCGCGCGCTCCAGGCCGCCGCCGTACTGGGCCAGCTTTTTTCGCTCGAGGTCCTGCGCCACCTGCTCGCGGCGCCGGCTTACGATTGCGCGGCGCTGGTCAAAAACCACCTGGTGCGCGCCGCCGGCGACGATTTCCTGTTCGCCCATGCGCTGATCTGGGAGAGCGTCTATGCGTCTTTGCTGCATTCGCACCGGGAAGAGCTGCATGTCAGCGCCGCCGACTGGTTTGCCGCGCGCGACCCCGGTCTATACGCCGAGCATCTGAGCCGCGCCGGCGACGATCGCGCGCCCGCCGCCTATCTCGAAGCGGCGCGCGCCAAAAGCCGGCGCTTCCATTTCGAGAGCGCGTTGGAACTGGTCGAAAGCGGCCTCGGCGTGGCGCGCGCGGCCGGCGACAGCTACCGCCTGCTGATGCTCAAGGGCGAATGCACGCGCGAGATGGGCCAGGCGGGCGAATCC
Organism: uncultured Rhodospirillaceae bacterium; assembly: GCA_964625645.1. Taxonomy (GTDB): domain Bacteria; phylum Pseudomonadota; class Alphaproteobacteria; order UBA7887; family UBA7887; genus UBA7887. The sequence continues at coordinate 442 of CAZVDW010000195.1, read as the reverse complement.
ACCGCCATCTACCGCGCCGCCCTGGAAGCCGCCGAGGGCGCGCCGGCGCGCTGCCGCGCCTTGATCGGCCTGGCGGCGGGGATGCGCGTCACCGATGATTTCGACGCCGCCTTCGCGGCGCTGGATGAGGCGCAAACCATCGCCGAAGCCGAGGAACTGCATCTCGAGCGCTCGCAAATACATTACTATCGCGGCAATCTGTTCTTTCCCCTCGGCGAGATCGAGGGCTGCCTGAAGCAGCATGAACAGGCCCTGACTTACGCAGAGCGCGCACAATCAACAGAAGATGAGGCGCGCGCCTTGAGCGGCCTCGGCGACGCCTATTATTCGCGCGGGCGCATGATCACCGCGCTCGATTATTTCCGCCGCTGCATCGATCTGTGCCGCCAGCAGGGTTACGGGCGCATCGCCGTCGGCAACCAATATATGGTGGCCTGGGGCC
>CAZVDW010000194.1:0-1633 GCA_964625645.1 uncultured Rhodospirillaceae bacterium | reverse complement strand
GGAAAGCCGAAAAGTGAGACCATTAGCCATGCAGCCAGTTGGGAAACGATATGTATGAAACAGTTTTGATGCCGCTCGATCTCAATGAACGATCATCCTGGGAAAAAGCCCTGCCCGCCGCCGGCGAACTGTGCCGGGCCTCCGGTGGCATGCTCCACGTCATGACCGTGCTGCCCGGCTACGGCATGAATTTGGTCGGCCATTATTTCCCGGAAGGCGCCGAGGAAGAGGCCGAGGCGATGGCGCTCGACGAGCTCAAGAAAATCACCGCCGAGCTGGTGCCCGAGGGTATCGCGCTCGAACACAGCGTTGTGCTGGGCGCGGTGCATGAACAAATCCTGGCGACGGCGGAACGCATCGGCGCCGATCCCATCGTCATGGCGGCGCGGCGCGCCGGCCTCGCCGATTTCCTGCTCGGCGACAACGCCTACCGGGTGGTCCGGCGCTATGGCGCGTTCGCGCTCCATATTCTCCACTGTGCCGGCCTCGACCTTGAGGGCAAAGGCACCGATGGCCGCCGTCAACACCAGTGCGGCAACGCCGCCCCGGTACAGTTTGCTGATGGAATTACGCATGGGTTGTTCTCCTCTCATTGACCAACAAAGAATTTGACGACGCCCGTCAGGCTCTCGCTTTCGGGGATATCGCTGTCGATAATCTCGGCATCGGCGACCTCTTCGGAAAGCGCCGTGGCGTCGAGCGCTACCAGCTTTGCCATGTAGCCAAGAATGGTTTCCTCCTGGCCGATCAGCTCGAGTTCGGCCTGCGCGTCGGCGATCAATTGGCGCACATAGGCCTCGCGCGTCACCGGCACGCCGTCCACTTCCGGCCCGCGACTCATGGGATGCTCCTCGATGGCGCGCGATTGGGGCGCGAGTGCGGACGATGCCTGCGGCTACGCGAACGGCCATGACCGAACGGGCAAGAGAGTTAACAAATTCGACTGGCCAATTCACGCTTGCGACGATGGCTATGCACAGACAGCGCCTGTGGGCTCGTTCAAGGTGGCGCGGCTACCGCATTGGAGAGCCGCGGCCAGCCGCCGGTGTAGTTGTCGATGCCGATCACCAGGGCGTAGCTCTCCTCGTAGAGCCGTACCGTGCGGGAGACTGCGGCGTCCTTGGTTTCGCCCTCCTTCCCCGGACCGCCATGCCTGTTCACCGCTCCAAGGTCCGCGGCCCACGGCCCATGATGGGGACAGGGTATTGGTGAAGTGGTGAAGCCGCCCCTAAAGCCTCGCGCTCTGACAAAAAAAAGGGCCGCTGTTGAAGCGGCCCAGTTCATGTCAGGGAGAGACATGTTCGGCGACGGCAGGGAGGGAGCCGCGCCGAGACAACCTCATCTATGAAAGGTTCAGGGCGACCTTTCGGCTCAGGTTCTGCTAAGCTCCATTCATGCGAAGTGCCGTTGTTGCAGTGATCGCAGTGCTCGTGACACTTGTCTGGCTCGCCCCAGCAGAGGCCGCGACGTCGCGCGGTATCGAAGTCACGCTGAAGCGAACGAGGGCAAGCGCCGCAACTGGCGTTCTCCCGGTTTCAGCCAGACGGAGCGTGATCCGGTGGCGTGCGTGAATTGGGACGACGCCCAAGCCTATGTGAAGTGGCTGAGCAAGAAGACGGGACATGCCTACCGT
>CAZVDW010000193.1:0-11986 GCA_964625645.1 uncultured Rhodospirillaceae bacterium | reverse complement strand
CGCGGCGCCTGCTCGGCAGCGCGCCAGTCGTCCTCCCAGCGCGCCTCGCCGCGCCGCCTCTTGGCGCCGAAATAGGACAGCTCGACAGCCTCGACATGCTCGATCAGCAGCGCCCGGCGGTCCTCCTCGGAAAGCATTTCCTCAGCCCCGTAAGCCTGCCAGGAGACGCCGAGGTGCCGGCCGTCGTCGTCGTCCACCAGGCCGACCTCGATGCGCTGGAAGCCGCTGAAGCCGAAATGCGCCGGCAACAGGCCGATGAAGCGGGCGTGTTCTCGCGTGCCCTCGAAGCTGCTCTCGGGCGGGCCGTTGCGGTCGCGCTCGGCCAGCGGATAGAGGCCGCCGATCTGGCGCCGCAGGAAGCCTTGGCTGGCTTGCAGGCGGGCGAGATTGTCGGCCCGTTCCGCGCCTGCCTCCCAGACCCGGGTACCGGTGCGCAAGCCGCCGAACAACAGCGTCAGGATCAGCGCCAGCAAGGTCATGGAGACCAGCAGCTCGAGCAGCGTGAAGCCGCGCGCGCGCCTCATCGGTTGCGCCGCCCTGTCGCCGCCTCGGGCAAGGCCAGGCCCTCGAGGCTGACCGAGCCGCCGCGGCCCGCCTCGCCCCAGGAAATGGTGACCGAGACATGGTGCGGGCTTTGCGCGCGCGCCGTCTCCTGCGCCGCGGGCTCGGCGCTGACGACGGTGGTCCAGCGGTAGCCGTCGTCCCACTCGCCGCTGCTCTCGCCGGCCTGCAGCGGCTCCTCGATGCCGATGGCGGCCAGGCGCGAGCGCGCCAGCAAGACCGCCACGGTGCGCTGCTCGGCCGCCACGGTGGCACGCATGCCGGTGGAAAAGACCTGCATCAGCCCGGACAGCGCAATGGTGAGGATGGCAAGCGCCACCAAGACCTCGACCAGGGTGAAGCCGTGCTTATACCAACCTGCCATGATAAAGGCCCTTTTGATGGCCCGAGGCGGCTTTCCGGGTAGGAGCGGCGCGCCGGGCGATGCGTGGTATCGGCCAAGCGACGCGACGCATCCGGAAGGCCGCCTCGGGCCACCGCAGGCCGCGCGCTTTTCGCCGCTGGCGTCGTCGCGGGCCGCTTGACGTGGGGCCGCACGACGGCGCGACCCGCTCCTAGCCAGCGACGAAAATCGTGCGGTCAAATGGGTCTTTATCATGGCAGGTTGGTATTATTCACGGATCTCGACCGTGCCGGTGAGCCAGTGCAGCATGACGTGATAGCTGCGCGCCTCGCCGGCCAGCGTGACGCGGCCGCCGCTGCTGCTGCCGTCGGCGAAGAAGCGCAGGCCCGCGATATCGTCGTCGATCTGCTCCGAGGCAGCGGTTTCGACCTGTAGCGTCAGCGTCTCGGGCAGGGCCCGCCACGGCGCCTCGGCGCTGCCGGCGAAGCGGTGGCCGGCGGTATCGATGCGCACCACCACCTCGCGGTTCTCCAGGATCGCCCGCGAGCGCGCCTGGCGCAGCACACTGGCCACCTCTCGTGCCGCCGCGCGCGTCTTGGTCGCCTCGCCGCCGCCGATCAGCTGCGGCATGGCGCCGATGATCAGCCCGACGATGACCAGCACCACCAGCAATTCCAGCAGGGTGACGCCTGCCGCGGATCTATACCAACCTGCATTGACAGGAACCCATTTGATGGCCTGAGGCGGCCTTCCGGGTAGGAGCGGCGCGCCGGGCGATGTGGGGCATCGGCCAAGCGTCGCGACGCATCCGGGAGGCCGCCTCGGGCCACCAGAGGCCGCCCGCTTTTCGTCGCGGGCGGCGTCGCGGGCCCCGTGTCGTGGGGTCGCACGACGGCGCGACCCGCTCCTAGCCAGCGACGAAAATCGTGCGGTCAAATGGGCTCCTATCAATGCAAGTTGGTATTACCAGCTGGTGACGTCGGCATCCTCGTCATCACCGCCCTCGATACCGTCGGCGCCGAGGGACCAAAGGTCGAAATCGCCGTTATCGCCGGGATAGCGGTAGAGGTAGAGGCGGTTCCAGGGATCGAGCAGCTGCTCGCGCTTGCGCACATAGGGGCCGTTCCAGGCCTCGGCACCCGCCGGGCGCTCGAACAGCGCTTCCAGACCATCCTCCTCGCCCGGGTAATGGCCGACCTCAAGGCGGTAGAGATCGAGCACCTCGATCAGCCCTTCGAGCTTGATCGCCGCCGCATCCGATTTTGCGCCGCTGAGCACGTTGATCAGCGGCCGTGCGGCGAAGCCCGCGATCAGGGCCAGAATCACCAGCACCACCAGCAGTTCCAACAGGGTGATACCGGCTTGGCGCGAGAGCGGTCGGGGCATGGTCGTCTTCCTCATCACAACGGCAGTTCGTAGACACTGAACAGGGCGCCCAGAATGGACACGATTATCAAGGCGATCAGCCCGCCGAGCGCAAGGGTCAGAGCGGGCACGAGCAGCGCCAGCGCGCGGTCGACGGCGCGGCGCACCTCGGCATCGAAAATATCGGCGACCTTGGCCAGCATGGGCTCGAGCTGTCCGGTCTCCTCGCCGACGCGCACCAGCTGAGCGGCGAGCGGCGGAAAGCGCGGCACCTCCGAAAGCGGCCCGGCCAGGCCGCGGCCTTCCTCCAGCATGCCGCCGATATCGCCGATGGCGGCGGCGGTGGCGCTGTTCGACAGCGTATCCTTGACGATGCCAAGCGCGTTGAGCATGGGCACGCCGTTGGTCAGCAGGGTGCCGAGGGTGCGGCTGAAGCGCGCCGCCTCGGCCTTGGCGGTGAGGTCGCCGAGCAGCGGCAGGCGCAGCACCAACGCATCCCAGCGCCGCCGCGTTGACGGATTGGCCAACTGTTGGTGCATCAGGGAGATTACGATCAGAAGTCCGATCAGGCCCGCCCACCACCAGGTCTCGATGGCGCGTGCGACGGCGATGACGATCTGCGCCGACACCGGCAGGGCCGCGCCGCTGTCGGCGAAGAAGGGCTCGAACTGGGGCAGCACCACGGTCAGCAGCACCGCGATGGCACCGCCGGCGAGCACCAGGATGAGGGTCGGATAGATCAGCGCCGAGCGCACGCTCTCGCGCAGCGCCTGCGAGCGCTCCAGCAGGTCGCTGAGCCGCTCCAGCACCACTTCCAGCGCGCCGCCCGTCTCGCCCGCCCGCACCATGCTGACATAGAAGGCCGGGAAGGCGCGGCCCTGGTCGGCCAAGGCATCGGCGAAGGTGCTGCCGCCGCGAATCGCTTCCAGCAGGCGCAGTACCAGACGGCTGGTCGCCTTGTCGCTTTCGAGCTCGCTGAGGATCTCCAGCGCCCGCTCCAGGGTCAGGCCGGCGCCAAGCAGGGTGGCCAGCTCGCGCGTCAGCATCATCACCTCGCGGCGGCCCACCGCGCCAGTGCCGAACAAGGGCTGGTTGAGCAGGGAGAGGCCGCCGCCGCGGCGCACCTCGTCGGCCCGGATGGGTGTGTGTCCCTGCTGGTGCAGGCGCTCGATAACGGCGGCCTTGTCGCTGCCGTCGAGCTCGCCCTCGATGACCTCTCCGCTTTGCGCGACGGCTTTATAACGAAACGTTGCCATGGCTCACATTATCTCAGGCGTCGCGGGTCACGCCGAGCACTTCCTCGATCGTGGTGATGCCGCTCATGGCCTTGGCCAGGCCGTCGTCATACATGCCGCGCATGCCCTCGGCCTGGGCCGTGCGCTGGATCTCGGCCGCTTCCGCGCGGCGCAGCACCAGCGCGCGCAAGGCGTCGGTCATGGCCAGCACTTCGAGAATGCTGGTGCGGCCGTGATAGCCGCTGCCGCCGCAGGCCTCGCAGCCCTTGGCGCGGTGCAGGGTGATGGCGCCGGCAGCGAGGCCGGCGGCCTCGGCGATGGCCTCGAGGCGCATCTCCGCGACCATCTCCGGCATGGCCGCATAAGGCTCGCGGCAGCTCTCGCAGAGGCGGCGCACCAGGCGCTGGGCGGCAATGCCGTTCACGGTGGCCGTGAGCAAATAGTCTTCAAGGCCCATGTCGAGCAGGCGCGTGACCGTGCCGACGGCGCTGTTGGTATGCAGGGTCGACAGCACCAGGTGCCCGGTCAACGCTGCCTGGACGGCGATCTCGGCGGTCTCGAGATCGCGGATCTCGCCGACCATGATGACGTCCGGATCCTGGCGCAGCATGGAGCGCAGCACATGGGCGAAAGTGAGGCCGATCTGCGGCTTGACCTGGATCTGATTGACCCCGTCGAGCTGGTATTCGACCGGATCCTCGACGGTGAGGATCTTCTTGTCCGGCGTGTTGAGCCGCGCCAGCGAGGCATAAAGCGTCGTCGTCTTGCCGCTGCCGGTGGGGCCGGTGACGAGCACGATGCCGTTCGGCCGCTCGAGCGCTTCGAGGTAGGAGTCGAGCGCCGCGCCGGCAAAGCCGAGCTTGGCGAAATCGAGCTCGACCGTGCCCCGATCGAGAATGCGCAGCACCACGCCCTCGCCGTGCATGGTCGGCAAGGTGGCGACGCGCAGGTCGATCTCCTTGCCGCGCACGGCGAGCTTGATGCGGCCGTCCTGGGGCAAGCGCCGCTCGGCGATATTGAGGTTGGCCATCAGCTTGATGCGCGAGATCACCGCCGCACGCAGTTGGTTGGGCGGCGAATCGACGGGCTGCAGCGCACCGTCGATGCGGTAGCGCACGCGCAGCTGCGCCTCGAAAGGCTCGATATGGATGTCGGAGGCGCGGCGCTCCACGGCGCGGGTGATCAGCAGATTGACCAGGCGCACCACCGGCGCCTCGCTGGCCAGGTCGCGCAGCCGCGCCACGTCCTCGGCGGCGATCTCCTCGCCATCGACCATGGCCTGGTCGCTGATCTCGTCGATCGAGCTGCGGCCGCCGCCATAGGCGCGCTCGATGGCGCCCTCGATATCGGCCGGCAGGCCGACCCAGGGCGTGACCGGCTTGTTGGCCAGCAGCTCGACCGCACGCAGGGCATAGGAATCGAGCGGGTCGGCCATGGCCAGCACCAGCGCCTCCTCGGCCACCGCGAGCGGCATCACCCGCGCCTCCTTGAGAAAGCGGGCACTGCCCTCGATCAGCGGCTCGTCCGGATAGTCGGCCGCGCCGGCAAGCGGCATGCCGAGCTCCGCCGACAGCGCCACCGCCATGTCGCTTTCGCTGACCAGGCCGAGCCGGGTGAGCACGATGTGCAGCGCCGGGCCGTCGCGGGCCACGCGCTGGGCGCGCTCCAGCCCGGCCTCCTGCAGCTTGCCGGCCGCCAGCAGCCGCCGGCCGAGCGCTTCGTCCGGGCCGTCCTGTTCCATCATCGCCGCAGGATCGTCAGGGCTCACTGCCTTGCTCCGTGTTCGGCTTGCCATTGTAGCACCGAATGCCACCCTACCAGGCAAATGTGACGGGGCCGTAGAGCCAGGACAGCCAAAGCCCGAGTGCCAGGAAGGGTCCGAAGGCGATGGCGTCGCTGCCGCCGAGATGGCCGCGCAGGGCGCCGCGCGCCACTGTCACCGCCAAAGCGGCGGCGGCAGCGACCACGACGACACCGGCCAGCGCCTGCCAGCCGAGCCAGGCCCCGGCCGCCGCCAGCAGCTTGGCGTCGCCCAGCCCCAGACCTTCGCGGCCGCGCATGCGCGCATAGACCCAGGCGATTCCGGCCAGGGCGCCGTAGCCGACCACGGCGCCGATGGCGTGGTCGAGCAGGCGCTCGGGGAACAGGCCCCAGGCGACGCCGAGACCGGCCGCGACGAGTGGCAGGGTGAGCGCGTCGGGCAGCAGCATGGCGCGGCGGTCGCACTCGGCCAGCGCCAGCAGCGTCCAGCCCAAAACACAGCTCGCCCACAGCACCGCGCCGGCGGTCTCGCCAGCAGCCCACGGCGCCACGCCCAGGGCCGCCAGCGCCAACGCCGCCAGGGCCAGGGGCTGGCGCCCGCCACCGGCCAGCTTTTGGGCCAGGCCGCCCGCCGCCAGGCCCGCGACCGGCGCCAGCAGCAGCACGGGCCAGATGTCGCTCAACGCGCTCATGGCGCTATCGTAGCAGGCGTTGGCGCAGAGTCGCCTCGAGCGTTGCCATGGCCGGGCTGCGGCGGCGTTGTGGCGGCAGGGCCATGATGCCGTCGAGGCCATGCCGCCAGGCGGCCAGTGCCGCCGCGTCGTCGCCGGCCGCGGCCTGTAGGTCGCCGCTGCGCAAGCGCCAGGCCGGCCGCGCACGCTGGCTTTCGGGCAGCTTGGTCAGCCAGGCCAGCGCCCTTTCCGGGGCAGCGCGCGCCATCTCGATGGCGATGGCCGCTTCGACCAGGGTCGCCAGCGTGCCAAGGCGGTCGAGGCCTTCCTGAAGACCGCTCAGGGCGCGCTCGCTGCGGCCGGCCTCGGCGAGCAGCTCGGCGCGGCGGAGGAAATCGCCGGGCGCTGGCGGGTCGAGATTCGCGATGGCGCGGTCGAGCGCCTCGGCGGCCACCAGAGGCTGCCCCAGGGCGGCCTTGGCCCGGGCCATGGCGCGCTGGCCGAAACCGTCCGCCGGGCGGGCCGCGAGATAGGCCGCGAGCCAGGGCTCGGCAATGTCCGCGCGGCCCTGTTCGAGCCAGGCAAGACCGAGCTCGAGGCGCGCGGCGGCAAGCGCGGGATCTTGCGCCAACGCCAGCTGCAGGTCGGACAGCGCCTGTGGCCAGTCGCCATGGCGGCGGTGCAGGCTGCCGCGCGCGAGATAGGCCGCGGCAGCGGGCGCCGCCAGCAGCTTGGCATCGGCGCGGGCGATCTGCTCGTCGAGATCGGAATGCGCCATCGCCGCCGAGGCCACGCAAGCCGCGACGAGCGCCGCCAACGCGCGTCGGATCACGGTACGGCCGGGGTGTCGTGCGTCGATGACCCGCCGTCGAAGGTGCCGTTGGCTGCGCTGACATCGGTGATGGTCAGGCGGAACCATTCGCCGCTGCCGGCGCGCTGCTTGGGCGAAGTAAGATGGGCCACGCCAGCGCTGTCGCTGACAGCGGCATCGCTGCCGAGCTCGGCCTCTACCACCTCGCCCGGGCCCATGAGCTGCCAGGCTCCCGTCACCGTGGCACCTGGCAGCAACGCAAGGTCCCCCATGACCGGCACGTCCGCCGTGCCGCGCCAATGCTTGCGCGACTGCACCAGATGCATGGTCACGGTGCCGAGCGTCAGTGCGACCGGATCGCCGGGCGGCGGCGGCGGCGCGCCGCAAGCCGCGCCTTCGCTGGTAATGCAGTCGCTGGTCTCGACATTGTCCGCCGGGTCGTAGCTGCGGCCGCTGGCGCTGACATCGGTCACGGTGAAGCGGAACTCGCCGCTGGCGTTCTGCGAGACCTTGGACGAGGAGACGCTGAGGATGCCGCTACCGTCGGTCAGGCCGGAGGCCGATTGTGTCGTCAGGCCGCTCCATTGTCCACTGACCGTTGCATTGGCAAGGGGCGTGGCATTCTCGTCGACAATCGTGATTTGAGCGGTCGCGCTCCGGTGTTTTCGGCCGATGGTGCGCAGCGACATGACGATATCGTTGACCGCGGCCGTGGCGGCCGGCGCGAATGGCGTGGTGACCAGAATCGATGCGCTTGCCACGGACTGGTTGTTGGCGGCGTCGTAGGCGATGACGAAATACTGATGCGTGGTGGCGGCGGAAACGCCCGTGTCGACGAAGCTCGTGCCGCTGGCGGGTGGCACCAGCTCTGTGCCGTCGCGGAAGACGCGGTAGCCCTCGACACCGACATTGTCCGTGCTGGCATCCCAGGCCAGGCTGACGGAGTCGTAGCTGACGGCTGTCGTAGCAAGGTTTTGCGGCGCACTCGGCGCCTCGCTGTCGCCCGGCTCAGGAATCATCGCATAGGTGATGGCAAGGCGTGGGCGCGCATTCGCCGCCGCCGCCTCGCGCGCGCTTATGTCGAGGCCGTCGCCATTGCTGGCGCTGGCGATGATGATGCCGTAATTGCCGGCCACCCCGTCGAGCCAGTCCTGCACCAGGGCGATGCCCATGGCATTGAGCGGAACCTCGAGACCGCCGACGGACGATCCCGCCAGCTCGGCAACCACGGTCGTGCCGCGGTCGCCCGCTCCGCTGGCCCCCGCGGTGCTCCATGGCAGACCGCCGCCATAGTCCTGCCAGGTCGCCTCGACCTCATACCAATCTCGCAAGACCTGGTAGGCGGGATAGATGTTGCCGCTGGGGTTCTCCACCTGCAGCGTGATGGTCGCCGCCTCGACGATGGCGCCGGCCGGAATGGCGGAGAGGTCCCAGGCCAGCAGGATGCTCTTGTCGTTGCCGCTGCCGCCGGGATCGTCGCCATCGACCAGCAACGCCGTCGCCAGACCATAATTCGCGGCCGGGCTGTTCTGCGACAGCGTGGTATCCGCGGTGCCGTCATAAGCCGGGGTCGGCGCCACGCCGTCCTGGAAGGCCAGGGTCATGACGGCGACGAAATCGAAGCTGGCCTCGTCGTAGGCCATGGCGTTGCCGGCGAGGTCCGCGACCGTGTCGACGCCGACCCAGTGCTCGATGCCGCTGGCGATCGGCGTCGTGGTCAGGTGCACCGTGCGGCCGTCGCCGCCGAGCGCTGCCGCGAGCACGTCGACGCCGTTGGTGATGGAATAGTTGGTCTCATCCGTGGCGCTGAAGCTTTCGAGGTCCTCGGCGAACAGCACGGCGACGCTGGTATCGCTCTCGGCGGTCGCGGAGATGATGGCGGGTGCGGTGATGTCGTCGCCGTTCTCGAGTGTGAACCAGTCGAGCACGGCGCCGGTCTCGTCGAGGAAGCGCGCTTCGAGGCGCTGGCCGTGAATGTCGAGCACCAGCGAGCCCAGCGCGTTGAGCGAGACCTTCATGGCCGGATGGTCGAGGCTGCCGCCGCTGATCTTGCCGGAGCTGCCGGCCACCGCGAATACCGCGCCTTCATATGGCTCGCCATCGCCGTAGGTCTTGATATAGGGCGCGTCCTGGCCGGGCCGCCCGAAGCCGGGATCGATCGCCATCGCCGGATCCCACGTGCCCGAGACGTCGTGGTGGCCGTCGATCAGCATCGAGCGCTCATAGGAATGGCTGTGGCCGGAGAGCACGAGATCGACGCCGAAATCCTCGAGCAGGGGCACGGCGTTCTCGCGCATGTCGATCAACCGGCCTTCCGTATCCGAATCGTGCGAGCCCTTGGTGTAGGGCGGATGGTGCCAGAAGGCGATCACCCATTCGCTGGTGTTGCCCTGCAGGTCGCCGGCCAGCCAGGTGAGCATGGCGCCGCCGACCGCGCGGTTGCTGTAATGGGAATCGAGACAGACGAAATGCACATTGCCGTGGTCGAAGGAATAATAGAGCTCGCTACCTGAGCCGTCGCCGCCGATCTCGCCGGCTGTCGGCAACGAGAAAATGTCGAGATAGGTCGAGCGATTGGCACCGTCGTGGTTGCCGAGCGTCGACCACAGCGGCACGCGGCGCAGCAGCGACGGATACATGTCGAAGACGGCCGCCTGATACTCGGCATCGGTGCCGCTGCTGTAGGCGTTGTCGCCCAGCATCAGCCAGAGGTCGGGGTCGCGTGTGCCGCTGAAGCCGAGAAAGGCGTCGCGCACGGCGGCGGCATTGGCATTGGCGGTGCCGGAATCGCCGATCACCCAGAGGCGCATGGGCTCAGGGAGCCCGGGCAGAGGCGAGGTGACGAAGCTGTGCGCCGCGTCGCCGCCGGCCAGCGCCACTGTGGTGGTGCCTATCTCGTAGTAATAGCGGGTCTCGGGGTCGAGCAGTGGCAGAAGAACTTCATGGTCGGTGCCGCTGACGCCGGACGATTCGCTGAAATCGAGCGCGCCCGGGCTGGTGCCGAAGCGCACCAGGTTGTCCGCGGCCGACCCCGTGCGCCAACGCAGAATGGCGCTGTCGTGGCCCACCTGCTGGAGATAGGGGCCGCGCGTCAGGGTCTGCGCCTCGGCCATGCCGACGAGCAAAGCGCTGGAAATCAACGTGCAAAGCGCAAAACGGCGAAAGCCCATGGCAGTCTCCCAAATTTGCTCCCAAGCCCGACTCAAACACGTTCGGCGTGCCCCGTCATGGTGCAAATGCACCAAGGCTTGCCGTGACGGCGCCCATTTGGGACAACATCAGCGCCTATTTGGCAGGGAGGTGCCGCATGCTGCTCCACGGGAGCCCGTTTTCGCCGTTCGTGCGCAAGGTCCTGGTCCTGGCCCATGAGGTCGGGCTGGCCGGGCAAATCGAGCATCGCCACGCCACCCTGACGCCGGTCTCGCCCGATCCTGCCGTGACGCCTGACAACCCGCTCGGCAAGGTGCCCGCCCTGGTCCTGGCGGACGGCCGGGCGCTCTACGATTCGCGGGTGATCTGCGAATACCTCGACGGCCTGCATGACGGCCCGAGAATGGTACCGGCATCCGGCTCGGCGCGCCTCGATGTGCTGCGCCGCCAGGCCCTGGCCGACGGCCTCATGGATGCGGCGGTGCTGCTGCGCTACGAGACCGTGTTGCGCCCCGAGGCGCTGCGCTGGCCCGACTGGGTCGACGGCCAATGGGGCAAGATCGATCGCGCGCTGGACGCCATGGCGGCACAGGCGACGGACGGCGCCATCGACCTCGGCACCCTTGCGGCGGCCTGTGCGCTCGCCTATCTCGATATCCGCTTTTCCGAGCATGGCTGGCGCGCCGGCCGCGACGGCCTCGCCGCCTGGTTCGCGCCGCTTGCCGAACGCCCCGCCATGGTGGCGACCCGCCCGCCGACGGAAGGATAAGAGATGCCTGACCAAGACCCACCGCTGGCCGGGCGCAAGGTGTCCATTGCCACGCCGCTCGGCGACGGCAAGTTCGTCTATCAATATGTCGTGGCGCTGCTGCCGAGCTTCCGCCTGCTGCGCGATCTCGGCGCCGAGCCCGAGCTCAAGGTCATGGCCTTCGCCAGCCTGATTACCCAGGCGCGCAACGAGATGGTCGCCGACTTCTGGCGCTCGGACGCCACCGACATGGTCTTCATCGATGCCGATATCGGCTGGCAGCCGGGCGACCTGGTGCGCCTGCTGCTGCACCCGGTGCCGGTGGTCGCCGGCGTCTATCCGCGCAAGACCGAGCGCCTCGACTTCACGGTCGCCTTCAGCGATGGCGGCAGGGTGACGCGCAACAAGACCACCGGGCTGATCGCCGCCGACCGCGTCGGCGCCGGCTTTCTGCGCATGAGCCGCGCGGCCATCGGCCAGCTGCGCGAGGCCAATCCCGACCTCATGTACACCTACAAGCCGCACGGCAGCAGGGAACAGCTCGAGGCCTGCGCCCTGTTCGACACCGCCTTGACCGACGGCCGCTATGTCGGCGAGGACTTCGCCTTCTGCGATCGCTGGCGGGCCATCGGCGGCACCGTCTGGGTCGATCCGGAGATCTCCCTGCAGCACATCGGCAGCCGCACCTTCGACGCCAGCCTCAAACAGGCCCTGACCCCGAGCAAGCCGGCCGGCTAGATTTTTTCAGCTCTGCAGCCCGCGCCCTGAGACGATGGTAAGCGGGTGGCATATCCGTCAGCGCCGTCAAGGGCGCGAAGCGCCGGCCAAAGGCCGGTCGGGACCCTTGACGGCGCTGACGGATGTGCGAAATGGCAACCATCGACTCAAGGCGCGGGCCGCTCTGGAATTGGTGGCGGCGCCAAAAAGAAGAGGGGACAGTTTTATAAAACTGTCCCCGGTCCTTTTGTCGCCGTCTAGTGTGCCCAGCCGCCCGGCCCGGTTGAGGGCGGGCGCCGTCCGGCGTATTGTCGCCTGAGGGGGGCACGTCATGGCCGAGAGCGGTGTCACGCAAAAGGTAGCCGCGATAGTGGCGGCGGATGTTGCCGGCTATACGCGCCTGATGGCCGATGACGAGACCGCGACGATAGACGCGCTCGATGCCGCGCGCGCCGTCTTTGCCGAGCAAACCCGAGCCAACCAGGGCCGCATCGTCGATACCGCCGGCGACAGCGTGCTCAGCGTTTTCGAGACCACGGCGGGTGCCGCGCGCGCCGCCATGGCCATCCAGGAACGCCTGGCCGAGATCAACGACCCCGTGCCCGAGCCACGCCGCATGCTGTT
>CAZVDW010000192.1:0-3019 GCA_964625645.1 uncultured Rhodospirillaceae bacterium | reverse complement strand
GTTGGCGTCGCGGCGCAGCGCCTCGACCTCGGCCGCGCCGACCACGCCTTCGAAGACGTAGTAGCCGTGCCGCCAATAGGCCGCGACGATATCCGCATGCAGCTTGCCATCGGCCCCGAAGCGCAGCGGCCCGCGACTGCCGATCTCCTGCGCCAGGCGCAGGCCCTCTGCGTGATAGGCCGCCATGCCAGCCGCATGCTGCGCCCGTGTCGGTGCCTCGGAAGCCATCGCGGTTCACCCCGTTTCTCCTTAGGTCCGCCGCCAGAGTTCACCAATCTTCGCCGTTAGGCAATAGGGCGGTCGTGCCGGCCGTTCGACAAATAAAAGAGCCGCGCGGTTGCCCGCGCGGCTCCGGGATGTGGCGTTTGTTCTCGATCAGGCTTCGGCCAGCGCCTTGCGCACCGCTTCCGGCGTGATCGGCATTTGCCGCACGCGGGCGCCTGTGGCGTTGAAGATGGCGTTTGCCACCGCCGGTCCGACCACCGTCGACGAAGGCTCGCCGACGCCCGAGGGATGGTGTCCGGATTCGACGATCTCGACGTCGATCTCCGGCACCTGGCGCAGGCGGATCGGCAGGTAGCTGTCGAAATTGTCCTCCTGGAAGGCGCCGTTCTTCATGGTCAGGCGCTCGGACAGGATCTGGCTCGCCCCCCACAAGGCCGCGCCCTTGATCTGGGCCCGCACATTGTCGGGATTGATGGCGATGCCCATGTCCATGGCAATGGTCAGCTTGTCGATGCTGAACTCGCCGCTGGCGGCGTCCACCGTGACTTCGGCGGCGCCGGCGACCCAGGTCGGGCTCTGGCGCTCCTCGGCGGCGGAAGTGGCGATACCCATGCCGCGGCCGGGCGCCATGGTCTTGCCGTAACCGGCCTTGCCGGTGGCCACGCGGAGCACGTTGGCGAGCCGCTTGGCACCGCCGACCGTGGCCGAGTCATAAGCCGGCCAACTGTCGTCCGCCAGCCACGGCAACGAGATCCAGAGACGATTGAGATAGTAGTCGGACGGCGTCCCCGGCGCGTAGCCGGAATTGGGAATGCCGCGCGTCTCGCCTTCGCCGGTCAGCATGGAAAGCCGGAAGGCCAGCGGGTCGACGCCGATGCGATGGGCGATCTCGTCGATGAAGGATTCGACAACGAAGAAGTTGTACGAGTTCGACACCGTGCGCAGCGCCGAGGCCTGCACCGCCCAGGTGGTGGTGTCGTGGTTGATGGCACGGACGCGATGGTTGGGCATGTTGTACCAGTGGTCGCTGCCGCCGATCGACCATTGATCGATATCGCGGCCGGAACCGTCGGCGGCGTCGAGCTGCAGCCAGTCCGAGCCGAACTCCTCGCCGACCCCGAAGCGCGCGCCCATGTAGCCACAGACGATGTCGTGGTCCATGGCCGCCAGCGCGTTGTCCTTGATCGCCGCCTTCAGGTTGTGCACCGTCGGCGTGCGCGGGAAGGAGGTAGCGAAATTGCTCTCGCGGGTCTGGATCAGCTTGACCGGCCGGCCGACCTTGTGGCTGGCATAGGCCGCGGCCAGAATCTCGTCATAGTCCTGCTTGCCGCCGAAGCCGCCGCCGAGAATGGTCTGGTGAATGACGACGTTGATCTCCTCGCCGGGCTTTTCCAGCACCGTGGACAGGAAACCGGTCAGCGTCATCCGCGCGAACGAGGTGCTTTGGGTGCCCGTATAAACGTGCCAAGTGCCGTTGACCTCGTGGGCCGTGGCGTTGAGCGGCTCCATGGTGGCATGGCAGACCATCTCGGTGGTGTAGTCCGCCGTCATGACCTCGTCGGCACCGGCAAGCTCGCTGTCGACGTCGCCTTCGAGCACCCACGGGGCACCGAGGCTCGAATCCGCCTGCATGGCTTTGTATTCCGCCAGCAGCTGCTCGCTGCTGAGGTCGCCATAGGGCCCCGGATCCCACTCGATCTTGAGCGCCGCGGCCGCCTTTTGCGCCGCCGGGAAGCTTTCGGCGATGGCCAGCACCCAGCCGGTGCACTTGCCGAAGGAATCGTCGACGATCACCGCCGCGATGAAGCCGGGGATGCCGCGCGCGCCGCTGTCGTCGACCGAGAGCGCCTTGGACTTGTAGCGCGAGCGCGGTATGGCCAGCGAGGCGTAGACCATGTTCGGCAGGAAGGTGTCGATGCCGTATGACGCCGAGCCGTTGGTCTTGGCCGGGATGTCGAGCGCCGGCACCGAGCGGCCGATGACCGAGTAGTCGCCGCGGTCCTTCAGGGCGATGCCGCGGAAGTCCTCGGGATAGGCGAACTTGCGGTCGATCTTGACCTGCGCCAGGATCTCGCCGTAGCTCACGGAGCGCCCCGAGGCACTGTCGATGACGCGGCTCTTGGCAGCGCGGCAATTGCCGGCGCTGACGCCGAGCAGGCCGGCACCGGCCTCGACAAGCGCCATGCGACCGGCCGCGCCGGCTTTCGAGAGGCGGTCGAACTCGGTCGTCACGCTGCCGCTGTTGACCGTGTAGGCCAGGCCATAGACGCCGAAGTTATTGGCGCTGCCTTCGGGATAGTCGAGCGTGACCTGGTCCCAATCGACTTCCAGCTCCTCGGCGATGACCTGTGCCAGGGCGGTGCCGATATGCTGGCCCATCTCGGCCTTGACGATGTGCATGATCGTCTTGCCGCTCGGCAGCATGGTGAACCAGATCGAGGGCGTGAAGGCGCTCGTCGCGGCTGCTTGAGCCGCGCCGCCGCCAAGCGTCGGCAGCATGGCGATGCCAAGGGCCGCGCCGGCACCGGTGGCCATGGAACGCACCAGGAAGTCGCGCCGCGACAGGCCGTCAGCCTGCTCGCTGGTCGTCTGCTGTTTCTGAGACTGTGTCATCTTACGCCTCCCCTCGCGCGATCTCGGCGGCGCGTCTGACGGCGCCGACAATGCGGAAATAGGTGGCGCAACGGCACAGATTGCCGTCCATCGCCTCGACGATCTCGTCATCGGACGGATCCGTGTTCCCGGCGATGAAGGCCGCGGCCTGCATGATCTGACCGGACTGGCAGTAGCCGCA
>CAZVDW010000191.1:0-3153 GCA_964625645.1 uncultured Rhodospirillaceae bacterium | reverse complement strand
AACGGTGGCGGTATAGAAATTGTTGATCTCGATATAGGAGGGCGGGCGCACGGGATGCGACAGCGGGCCGGCGTCCTCGGCGAACTGCCGCGCCCGCAAGGCGCGGACATCCTCGATGCGCTTGACCGGGGCCGAGCGCATGTCGGCCGAGAACTGCTGGTCGCGGAATACCGTCAGGCCTTCCTTCAGGCTCAACTGGAACCAGTCCCGGCAGGTCACCCGGTTGCCGGTCCAATTGTGGAAATATTCATGGGCGACTATCGATTCGATCAGCGCATAATCGGTATCGGTCGAGATGTCCGGGTCGGCAAGGATATATTTGTCGTTGAAGACGTTGAGGCTCTTGTTCTCCATCGCGCCCATGTTGAAGTGCGAGATGGCGACGATGTTGAACAGCTCGAGGTCGTATTCCAGGCCATAGGCCGTTTCGTCCCAGCGCATGGCGCGCTTCAGCGCCTCCATGGCGTAGGCGCAGCGGCCCTCGTTGCCGGGCTCGACATAGATGCGCAAGGTCACCTCGCGGCCCGAGGCGGCGGTGAAATTGTCCTCGACCGCGGATAGCCGCCCTGCGACGAGGGCGAACAGGTAGCTCGGCTTGGGGTGGGGGTCGTGCCAGGTGGCTTCGTGGCGGCCGTCGTCGAGATCGCGCGTGGCGGTGAGGTTGCCGTTCGAGAGCAGCACCGGCAGCGTCTTCCTGGGGCCGCGGATGACCGTGGTGTAGACGGCCATGACGTCGGGCCGGTCGAGGAAATAGGTGATGCGGCGAAAGCCCTCGGCCTCGCACTGGGTGCAGAAGCTGGCGTGGGAAACGTAAAGCCCTTCGAGGCGTGTATTGTCCTTGGGCCGGCAGCTGGTCTCGATCTCAACCGTCGCCGGGGCGCTGAGCGCGGGCAGGGTAAGGCTGCGCTCGTCGGCCCGATAGGCGTTGACGGGCAGGGCCTCGCCATTGATGGCGACGCGGTGCAGGGTCAGGTCTTCGCCGTCGAGCACCAGCGCCGTGCCAGGCGCGTCCTGGGGCAATACGGCGAGCGTGGCCTTGACGCGGGTCTCGTCCTCGTCGAGGTCGAATTCCAGCCTTGCCTCGGCGATGCGATAGGCAGGCGGGCGATAGTCCTTGAGCCGGACCGGCTGCGGCTGGGCGATATCCATGGCCTATGCATATCCGGCGGGCGGCCCGGCGCAAGGGCAAAATGCCGAATCAATTCTCTTCGTCGAGGATGGCCTGGGCCGCGATCAGGGCGTGGTTGCGGGTCATGCCGGGGGTGAGGCGGGGGTCGTAAAGCAGGCGGATGGCGCGCTTGTCCCAGGCCGAAAAGCCGTGGGCGCGCTCGGGCGCGCTGCGCTGGGCGAGCGCCGTGGCGGCTTCAATCCCCGTCTCGGCACCCGGCCAATGGCCGTCGAAGCCGAGGGCATGCATGAACTCGTGGTGCAGGCAGTCGGCATGCTCGGCGCCGATATGCACCCGCGCGGTGTGCAGCTTTCCCCAGTTGCCCTGGGTGTGGGCGAAACAGACCGCGTTCTGGCTTGGGTAAAGCCGGCGCATCTCGCGCCCCGACACGAAATAGAGCGTGACGACCTTGTCGCGCTTTGCGCCCGCGGCCACGCGCTGGAAGGGCAGGCCGCACAGCGCGCTGGCCTCTTCGAGCATGGCCTCGATGGCGTCCTTGTGTGCGGCGGCGGCGATACCGCGCGTCCTTACGTGCACCGGCTGGGTCCACTTGCGCACGCGCCCATTCCGCCGTCCGCGCCAGCTCAGCGCCAGAATGTCGAAAAATGTGAGGAAATCGTCGGGCGGGATGGCAGCCGCGGCCGGCCGCGCCGTCGCCAGCGCACAGGCCCCGGCTATGAAGGTTCTGCGATCCATGGCCGCAGCATATGCCGCCTTGGCGCTGACGGGGCTCAGTTTTGCGTGATCGGCGGTCTTAGATGGTCCAGGTGTGGCCGCGCCTGAGCACCGCGTTCCAGTCGACCGGGCCGTCCTCGCGGGCGGCGTCGAGCTGGGCATGGACCTCGCTGTCATAGGTCGGGCGCGGGTCGCAATAGAGCACGCCGAGCGCCACCGGGAAGCCCGCTCCTTCCATGGTGGCGAGCAGCATGGCGAGCGAGCGGTTGGACTGGTCGTGCACCAGCACATCGTCCTCGGCGGCGCCATCGTCGCCGACTGCGATCACCTCCAGCGTCATGGTGCCAGGGGCGAAGCGCAGGCCCTTGTCGTGCTTGGCGCCGAAGATCAGCGGCTTGCCATGCTCGACAAGCAATTGCCGTTCCGCCGCCACGTCGCGGGCGGTGAAGTCGGCGAAGACATCGTCATTGTAGACGATGCAGTTCTGATAGATCTCGACGAACGAGGCGCCGCGGTGGGTGTGCGCGGCCTTTAACACGGTGCCGAGATGCTTGATGGCGGTATCGACGGCGCGGGCAACGAAGCGGGCGCCGGAGCCGAGCGCCATGGAGCAGGCCGACAAGGGCAGCTCCAGAGAGCCCATGGGTGTCGATGGCGAGCGCGTGCCGACCCGCGAGGTCGGCGAGTACTGCCCCTTGGTGAGGCCGTAGATCTCGTTGTTGAAGAGCAGGATCTGCATGTCGACGTTGCGCCTCAGCGCGTGCAGCAAGTGGTTGCCGCCGATCGAGAGGCCATCGCCGTCGCCGGTGACCACCCAGACGTCGAGCTCCGGATTGGCCAGCTTGATGCCCGAGGCGAAGGCCGGAGCGCGGCCATGGATGGTGTGGAAGCCGTAGGTCGCCATGTAGTAGGGCAGGCGCGAGGAACAGCCGATGCCGGAAACGAACACCGTCTTTTCGCGCACGGCGCCGAGATCGGCGAGGGTCTTCTGGATACCCTTGAGGATGGCGTAGTCGCCACAGCCCGGGCACCAGCGGGTTTCCTGGTCGGAGGCGAAATCCGTTGCCTTGAGCTTGGCGGCGGGCGCATCAACGGACATTGTCGTTCTCCAAAGCGGCGTCGATGGCAGCCGCGATCTCGGCCACCTTGAAGGGTTGGCCGTTTACCTTGTTGAGGCCTTCGACCGGCAGCAGGAACTCGCTGCGCAGCAGTCGGATGAGCTGGCCGGTGTTCATTTCGGGCACCAAGACCCGGCGATAGCTCTTCAGCAATGCTTCGAGATTCGCGGGGAAGGGATTGAGGTGGGTCAA
>CAZVDW010000190.1:0-7301 GCA_964625645.1 uncultured Rhodospirillaceae bacterium | reverse complement strand
ACCGATATCACTCTCGATGCGGCCGTTGAACGATGCGGCTGTGGCTGAGGCCGATGAAGTGTCCGCCACCGCCGGCGACAACGCATGGCTCCGACGCTGAGCCGGGCGCCGCTTGATTGCGCTGCCCTGGCGGTGTGTAATTGCGTGGGGGGCGTCACGATGCGCGATATCGGCAGTTGGCTCGAAGGGAACGGCCTCGGCGCCTATGCCGAGCGCTTCGAGGCCGAGCGCATCGACCACGATATCCTGCCCCAGCTTACCGACGAGGCGCTCAGCGCCCTCGGCCTGCCGCTTGGCGACCGCCTGCGCCTGCTCAACGCCATCAAGGATCTGGAGGCGCCGCCCGCGCCGCGGCAGGAGGCCGAGCGGCGGCAGATCACGGTGATGTTCTGCGACCTCGTGGGCTCGACGGCGCTCTCCGAGCAGCTTGACCCGGAAGACCTGCGCGGCTTGATGCAGGAATACCAGCAGGCGGCCGGCGCGGTCATCGAGCGTTATGGCGGCCACGTCGCGCAATATCTCGGCGACGGATTGATGACTTATTTCGGCTGGCCCCAGGCACATGAGGACGATGCGGAGCGCGCGGTGCGCGCTTCATTGGAGATCGTTGAGGCCGTCAATGCGATGGAGCTTCAGGTTCGCATCGGTATCGCCACGGGCCCTGTCGTGGTTGGCGAGACCGGCGCCGGCGATGCCTCGGTGCCGAAGCTGGCGGTCGGCGAGACGCCCAATCTTGCCGCGCGCTTGCAAGGCCTGGCGGGGCCGGATGAGATCATCGTCGGGCCCTCGACGCGCAGATTGCTGGGCGGCACCTTCGAGCTGGCCGATATGGGCGAGCAGGCGCTCAAAGGCATCATCGAGCCGGTGCCGGCGCACCGTGTCACGGGTATCGCCGCCACCGAGGGCCGCTTCGAAGCCCAGCACCCGCATCTCACGCCGCTGGTCGGCCGCGAGGCCGAGATGGCCATGGTCATGGCGCGCTGGAGCCAAGCATGCGCCGGCGAGGGCCAGGTGATCCTGCTGAGCGGCGAGCCCGGCATCGGCAAGAGCCGCATCACGCAGGCGCTGAGAGAGCGCGTTGCCGACGAGCCTCACACGCGCCTGCGCTACCAGTGCAGCCCGTACCACACCAACTCGGCCTTGCACCCGGTCATCGAGCAGATCGAGCGCGCCGCTGGCTTTTCGCGCGACGACAGCCCGGACGAAAAGCTCGACAAGATGGAAAAGCATTTCCCGAACGACACGGCTTTCGTCGCGTCTCTGTTGTCGCTGCCTGTGGAGCGCTATCCGGCCCTGGCCATGAGCCCGCAGAAGCAGAAGGAAGAGACGCTGAGACTGCTCGCCGAAGGCGTGATGGCGATGGCGGTCGATGCCCCCGTGTTGCTGATCCTCGAGGACGCCCATTGGATCGACCCGACCAGTCAGGAGTTGTTCGACCTGGTCGTGCCGGTGGTTGCCAGCCATCGCGTCCTCGCCATCATCACCCACCGCCCGGAATACACGCCACCTTGGTCGGGCCTGAGTCACGTGACACAAGTGGCTCTGGATCGACTTGGCCGCTCGGAAGCTGCTGCGCTGGCGGCGCGCGTTTCCGAGATTGCCTTAGCAGATCATTTGCTTGACGAGATCGTCAAAAGAACCGATGGCGTGCCGCTGTTCGTCGAGGAATTGACCAAGACGGTTATTGAGGGCGCTGATGTGAGTGTCCCGGCGACCCTGCAGGATTCCCTCATGGCCAGGCTCGATCGTCTCGGCTCGGCAAAGGAGATCGCGCAGATCGGCGCCTGCATCGGCCGCGAGTTCAGCCACGAGCTGTTGGCGATGGTTTCGCCCCTCGCGCAGTCCGAACTCAGCGAAGCCCTGCAGCAGCTTGTCCATGCGGAGCTGATCCATCGTGCAGGGAGCGACTACATATTCAAGCATGCGCTGGTGCAAGACGCAGCATATGACACCCTGCTGCGCACGCGACGGCAGGAATTGCATGAGCGTATCGGCAGGGCGATTGAGGAGAGACTTCCCGAGATCGCCGCCGCCGAGCCTGAAGCCGTATACCGGCATTTCGCGGCGGCTGGCCTCATAGAGCCCGCTTTGCCCTACGCGGTGAAGGCCGGGCAGGCCGCCATGGCGCGCGGCGCCCCGGAAAGCGGCATCAACCATCTGCTGGCAGGATTGGAATTATTGGAGGGCGCGCCGGACTCCGCGGCGCGTGCTGCCTGGGAACTGGACCTTCGATTGGAACTGGGTACTGCCTACATCTTTGCGCGAGGGTGGGCATTTCCGGACGTCAGACCGAATTACGAGCGGTGCCGAGAGCTCGTTGCGCTCAGCCCAGATCCCCATAAGGCCTATATGGCGGCCCAGGGCATCTTCTATTACTACAATGTGACCGGCATGCGTGACGAAGCGGACGTGATATCCGACGAATTGCTGGAACTGGCCGCGGCAAATGATGAGCCGCAGCAATTGCTGTTAGCCTATCAAGCGCGCGCTCAATCTCTGTTCTACCGTGCTCGTTATGCCGAAGCCCTAGAAGCGTTCGAGCAGTCCGCCAGCTATTACGATGCCTCTCGGGATGTCGAGCTTATCCGTGTCTGGGGGGTCGACTTCCTGGACTACGACTTGATATCGGCGGCAGTGTGCCACTGCATTGCTGGTCGCTTGGACACCGGCCTGGATCTGGCACGGAAGGCGGACGAACACGTTCGCGCCCTAGGACAGCCCGCCGCAGTCTGCTTTTCCCAGTGGTGGTTTGGCCTCGTGCACTGGTTTCGCGGCGAGAGCGAGGCGACACTGGCGGCAACGTCAGAATCCGTAGACCTCGCAGCCAACATCGGCTTCGGCTTCTATGTCATATTTGCGGGCATGCTGAAGGCTGCGGCCGAAGCGCTTACCGGCAAACCTGAGGTTGGAGCTGCGAATTTTTCTGAGGCCATGGCCAACGCCGATGGCGTGGGAGCTCGGATTATGCGGGGGTATCAGGTCTCGTTGGCGGTTCCGGCATATACTGAGCCCGAGACCTGCCAGACTGCGCTTACATTGATCGATGACACGTTGGCAGACTGCACCGCGCGCGGTGATCATTTCTTCGATGCTCACCTTCTGACCGCGCGCGGCGTCATCAAGCGGCTGGGCCGGATCGACGACCTCGGCGAAGCCGATTTCAAAGCGGCGATTGAACTTGCACACGGCCAGTCTGCCATCTACTTCGAGCTGCGCGCTGCCACCGAGCTGGCAAGGTTGTGGCAGTGCCAATCCAAGGCTTCTGAGGCGCGAGCAGTCCTTGAGCCGGTCTATGGTTCATTCAGCGAAGGCCTGAGCACAGCGCACCTCGTCGACGCCAAGGCGCTGCTCGACGCGCTTTAGCTCACTCCCCCAGCCGGCCTAGAACCCCTGCACCGTGTTCATCATCACCGGCGCCTCGCGCGGCTATGCGCCCGGCTACGAAGGTGCGCCGGCAAACAGGGCATCGGCGATCTGTCCGGCAATGTCCCGGGCCGCGCGCTCGATCTCGTGGCGCAGCAGGCGGGCGTCGTCGGCGGCCCAGGCGTCGAGGGACTTTGCCCGGCCCTTGTAGTCGAAGGCCATGAAGGTGGCCTGATCGAGATGCACCCATAGATGCATTGTCAGGGCCACGGCATCGCCGCCGCGCTCGTTTTCCAAGCTGATATCGACCACACGCAGGCTGAGAACGCCATCGAGGCCGGCCCGCGGCGGCGAGCTGCGATCGCGCGCCTCCTCGAGCTCCAACGTGGTCAGGGTATGACGGGTGCCCATGGCGGCGAGCTGTCGCAGGCGGTCGCGGATCGTCGTCGCCACCGCCGCCTTGTCCATCAGCGGGGCCAGCGACAGCGCCGCCGCCGGGAGGGACTCGCGAAGCTCGAAAACGCGTGTCCGCGTGATCTCTCCGATCGTCATGCGCCGCAATGCGCCAGCCGCGACCAGCAATGGCGCTGCCGCGATGCCGGCAAGCGCAGCCTTCGGCGGCGCCAGGCTCAAGGCGCCAAGATAGGCTGTTATCGACCGATCCAGCGCGGCGCCGGGATTGAGCACGCTGAGCGTCATCTTGTCGTGTGCCGGCGTCACGATGCCGGGCCCGCGGGCGAGCGCGCGACGGACACCGGGGTCGAAATCGTACCACTGCTGGTTCATTCTCTGCGTCGGCCCGAGCGCGAGCACGCCGATGGTGCGGTCGCTTTCCGCGAGCCAGCGGCTGACCGCGGCGTCGGGCAGCGGCTTCGCGACCGTCTCGCCGGGGTGCTCGACACACCCCGAGACAAGCAAGCCGACAACAGTCATCATCAGCGCAGCGGCACAATTTTTCGCGGTAGTGCGGGTCATCTTGACTCCTCGGCGCGATTGCCGGGAAGACTGACCGGCCCGGCGTCAGCACGCCGTCATGACACCGCCAAGGCCGCTGTCAGAAACCTATCAAGCGGACGTCAAAAACCCGACAAAGGGGGGTAGGCGCCGTAGGAGGGGGTTGCGCCGGCTCGACGCGCCTGAGCTATTCCCCCAGCCGGCTCTCCAAAAACATCTGCACCGCCCGCATCAGCACCGGCGCCTTGCGCTCGAGGCTGATGAAGTGGCTGCCGCCGGCGAGTGCCGTATAGTCCTTGTAGCGCGAGCCGAGCGCCACATAGAGGCCGGTGGCGTCTTCATCCGTTGCGGTGGGGTCGTCGGCGCCGCGGATGATCAGGGTCGGTGCCGTGATGCGCCCGGCGTCGTAGACCGGGCGCCCGGAGAAGATCTCGAAGACATCGACCAGCACGCCGTTGGGCGCCCGCAGCGCGGGCGGCTCGTAGGTGGTGCTTTTGGGGTCGCTGGCGAGGAGCGCCGCGATCCAGGCCTCGGCGACCGCCGCGTCGCGCCATTCGTCCTTGTTCTCGGGCACGATCTGCGCTTCCCAGCGGGCGCGGATGGCGGCGGCGTCCACCGTGCGGTAGGCGCCGATGGCCGGGTTGAACCGGCTTTCGTCCCCGGGGTCGGCGAGGCGGAAGGCGCGCAGGCGCTCGGGCATATGGAGCGAATAGACCGGCGCGTAGAGCACCAGGCGCTCGACCATGGTGGGGTACTCGGCGGCGAAGGCGCCGGCGGTCACCGTGCCCCACGACCAGCCGATGAGGTTGACCCGCGTCACACCCGTGCGCCGGCGAATGAAGTCGACGGCATCGAGGATGTCGCGCACGGCTTCCGGCGCCCGCATCACCGGCTTGGCCTCGCCCGCCGGCCCCGCCATCTGGCGCGGCCGCGACGAGCTGCCATAGCCGCGGATGTCCAGCGCATAGGCTGCGAAGCCGCGCGCTGCGACAAAGTCCATCCAGTTGTAGCCGGGCACGCCGAGATCGAACGAAAGCCCCGGATAGGTGGCGCCGTGCACGAACAGCACCGCGCGCTCGGCCTGCAACGGGGTGGTGTTCGCGGGCAGGGTCTCGACCACATGCAGGCGGGCAGCCGGGTCGGCGGAGCTGTTTACAAAATGGCTGCTGTCCGCCGCCTCGGCCGCGCCCGCAACAAGCAACGCCAGCGCTGCCAGCGCGCTACTCCGCGGCAAGGCTGTCCCGCCTTCCCGGCAGGGTGCCGCGGATGACATAGGCCAAGGTCTGCACCACCTGTTCCGGTGTCGCGCAGGTGGCCAGCGCGGCCGCGTCGATCTCCTTGAGCGCGTGGTTGGTGCCGGCCTCGTGCAGGGTGATCAGCGGCGTGCCTTGTGCTGCCGCGATGCCGGCATCGAAGGCGGCGTTCCATTGCCGGTACTTCTCGCCGAAGCGCACCACGACAACGTCGGCCTCGCCGATCAGGGTTCGGGTGCGGATGGCGTTCATGGCCGCGCCCTTGCGGTCGTGCCAGAAGGCGTCCGCCTCCGCGCCGAGGATGGCGGTGCCGCAATCGTCGCTCGCTTCGTGCGCGCAGACCGGCGTATCGATGCGCACCGGCAGGCCGGCGTCCGCGATCCCTTGGGCGACGCGTTCGCGCCAGTCGCTATGGATCTCGCCCGAGAGATAGACAGACCAGATACGCTCTTGCATGGCTCGCTCCGTCTCAGAGGTTGGCGATGAAGCCGCGATAGGGCTGGGTGCCGTAGATCTCGAAGCTGAGCATGCCAAGCTTTGCCAAAGGCAGGCTTTCGAGCTTCTCGCGCGCCTCGTCCTCGCTCGCCACTTCGAGCACGATGATGGCGCCCTTGCCGTCGCTGCGGCTGTAAAGCTCGCGGAAGCTTTGCTCGCCGAACAGTGTCAGCGCTCGGCGCGCCTCCGCCTCGAGATGCGGCGCGAAGTCCTCGGCCGAGTGCTCGGTCGAGCGGTGGGCGATGGCGATGACCTTCATGACCCGCGCCCCTTACGCCGCCGCGTCGAGGTCCATGGCGGCGGGCTCGCTGACCACCTCCATGCGCTCATGCGCGCGCACCTCGTCGAGCAGCGGCTCGCTGACCGCGATCTCGTCGAGCTTCAAAGTGTTCCTGATGCGCACGATGCGCGCGTCTTGCGGAGCCACGCCCGTCAGCGTCTTCACCGCCAGCGCCACGGCCTCGCTGTTGGTCTTCATGGCGATCGGGATATAGGCGCCGTCGAGATAGGTCGAGGTGACGATATTGGCGTAGGTGTAGTTGAAGTCGATACGGCTGAGCAGGCGCTGGGTGATGACGTCGGCGCAACCGATGCCCGAGGCATTGCCCTTGGTGGCGTCGGTCAGGTCGAGCAGCACGATCTTCTTGACCTGCGGCTGGTCGAAGCCGGTGATGCCGCGGGCGTTGCGCCCGGTGATGTTGGGGTCGAAGCCGGCGCCGCTGATCTCCTTGCCGATCTCGTCGATCACCAGCACGTCGATCTCGTCGATCTGGATGCGCCCCATCAGCGACTTCGCCTTGGCCTGCAATTCTTCCTCGCGCGCGAACAGCGTCGCCGCCGGCAGGCCCTCGACGATGGCGGTCGCGTCATAGGCGTCCTCGACCATGCCGATGCCAAAGAGGAAGGGCCGCTGGTCCATGATGATCCGCGCCGCCGCCGGCAGCACGCTGCCGAAATCGGCCATGCTGTTGTTGCCGTGCAGCTCCGTGGCGCCGTTGATCTTGCCCATGCCGATGGTCAGCATCTTGGTCACGCCGCTTTCGATGCTGGCGCGGTAGCTGGTGTGGGGCTTGACGCGGTTGATCACCACCACGCCGTCGGCCTCACTGGCGAACTTGTCCATGTGCACCTCGGTGCCGCTCTCTAGGCTGCCGAGCACGACGGTGTCCATGGTGCAGCGCACCGGCGCGCCGACCTCGTCCTCGGTGACGCCATAGCCCGCCAGCACGCCCTGCT
>CAZVDW010000189.1:0-5535 GCA_964625645.1 uncultured Rhodospirillaceae bacterium | reverse complement strand
TGTTCGTCTTCGTCTTCGTGCACGGCATGCACTTCCCAGACGCTTTCGACCGAGGTCAGTATCAGGCGGTCCAGCACGGTGCCGGTCGGCGCCATGACACCGACGACGCGATAGGGCGTCTCTTCGTGCCCGGCACCGCCGCCGGCGCTGAGGCCATGGGCGCCGCTGAACTGATCGCCGACGCCCATGCCCACGTCTGCCGCCACGCGAGCACCGATGGTGGCTTCCAGGGGTGCCTGCCACCAGGCGCCCGATGCCAGCTCGGCTTCGAAGTGCGCAGGGTAGGCAGCTTCGGTCCCGACGATGCGATAGCCGCGGAAGCTGTCGCCGAGCGCCATCGGTATGACCGCCTCGACCATGCTATGTTGGGTCAAGGTTCTGGCATCGGCGATACGCACGTTGCCGGTGGGAATATCGACGTGAAAGACGCTCGACAGGATGAGCTGCAGCGGGCTGCCCTTGGCGCCGACCACCATGTCGATGCCCTTGGCGTCGCGCACCAGGTGATCCTCGAGCTGTTCCGAGAACAGCAGCAGCAGCGCGATGGTGCCGACGCCGAGCGCCAGCATCGCCAGGTTCAGAGCCGTGTTGAAGGGGCGCTTGCGCAAATAGGCCAGGGCGAGGGAAAGCGCGCTCATGAGGCACCGCCCAGCGCCAGGCGCTTGTCGAAGGCGGCTTCGATGCGGCTGTCGTGGCTGGCAACGACCAGGATGGCGGCCTCGGCAGAGGCCTGCTCGCGCAATAGCGCCAGTGCGCGTGCGGCATTGTCGTCGTCGAGATTGGCCGTGGGCTCGTCCGCCAGCAGCAGCGACGGCCGATTGATCACCGCCCGCGCCAGCGCCACTCGCTGGCCCTGGCCGTGGCTCAAGGCATGGGGATAGGCAGCGGCCTTGTCAGCCAGGCCGAGGCGGTTCAGCAGATTGTGCTGGCGGCCATCCGCCGCAGGCAGGCCGGCAAGGCTGCACGCCAGGCTCAGGTTTTGACTAACGGTTAGTGCATCAACCAAATGCAGCTGCTGGAAGACGATGCCGATATGGCGGCCGCGGAACCGGTCCATGGCCGCGGGCCCCAGCGTGCCATAGGCCTGCCCGTCGAGGCTGACCGTGCCCTCGGACGGCGTCAGCAGGCCGGCGAGGATATGCAACAACGTGGTCTTGCCGCAACCGGAGGGGCCGTGCACCAGCCAGTGCTCGCCGGGCGCAGCTTCCCATTGCGGCAAGGCGAGCGCCAAGTCCGCACCGTAAACATGGCGGAGCTCATCGACGGCCAGCATAGCGGCTTTGCCCTATTCGGGCTTCCACGCCTCGTAGTCGCCGGTGGCACGGTCGCGCTTGCCGCCGGCAAGCAGGGCGCCGGGCGGGTTGTAGGCGGCTGCCGTGCCCGTCGCATTGGCCTCGTGCGGGCGCTGCCAGGGCTTTTCCGCCGGCGGCTTCTCGACCGGGCTCTGGGCCAGGGTATGGGTCAGCCAGCCCTGCCACTCCGGCGGCACGGCCGATGCCTCGGGCTCGCCCGCATAGACCACCCAGCGGCGCTCGCGCTGTCCGGCCTTCGGCTTGCGCTCGCGGTAATAGACATTGCCGGCCGCGTCCTCGCCGACACGCTCGCCGCGCAGACGCGTAAAGAGCCTGGTTCCAAAAGTCGCGCTCATCGACGGCGTACCTTCCTGAGTGCCTTGCGGTGAAAGGGAATATGGCACCGTGCTTGGGTCCCGTCCAGCGTCGCGGGCGAGGGGCAGCGCAATCGTCAGGCCGCGCGGATCAGCCGACCGCGGTCGTTATGAGACTTATCGTTTCCGAGCGGCCTCGGCCGGATCTGAGGCTTCGCCGCACAGCTCCTCAAACATGGCTTCGACCTCCTCCGGAGAGGCGAAATCGCCCGCTTCGATCTCGCGCAGAGCGGACTTGATTTCCTCAATCTGCCAGGCCTGGACATCCAGAAAGGCTTCGATCGCCCGCATGATGACTGAGGAACGGCTCTCGCCCGTGGCCTTGGTGATGCTGTCGAGCTGCTCAACGAGGGACTCGCTGATTTGCAGATTGAGCGTTTGCGTTTTCATGACGCCCGCACATACTCCGATAGAGGACGCTGGTAGGCTACCACATCGCGTGACGCTCTGGATAAAGAGGACTCTTTTATGCGCCGACTGACGTGTCTTGCCTGCTTTGCTGCCATCATATCCGCCGCGCCTGCCTACGCCGAGCCGGCCCATTGGAATTCGGTCGATACGGCGGCGGCGGCCATCGAGTCCCGGGTCATCGCCTGGCGGCGCGACATTCATGCCCATCCGGAGCTGGGCAACCGCGAGTTCCGCACGGCGGCGCTGGTGGCGGAGCATCTGCGCAGCTTAGGCCTCGACGAGGTGCGCACGGATATTGCCCATACCGGTGTGGTCGGCGTGCTGAGGGGCGCACTGCCGGGGCCGGTGGTGGCCTTGCGCGCGGACATGGACGCGCTGCCCGTGACAGAGGAGACCGGGCTCGACTTCGCCTCGACCACGCGCACCACCTATAACGGCCAGGAGGTCGGCGTCATGCATGCCTGCGGCCACGACAATCATGTCGCCATGCTGATGGGCGCGGCGGAGATCCTGGCCGGCATGCGCGAGAGCCTGCCCGGCACGGTGACCTTCGTCTTCCAGCCGGCCGAGGAAGGCCCGCCCGAAGGCGAAGAGGGCGGCGCCTCGCTGATGGTCGCCGAGGGCGCCCTCGACGGGCCGCGGCCCGACGCCATCTTCGGCCTGCATATCAGCGCCCGCGACCCCGGCGTGCTGTTCTTCGCCGAAGGCCCGATGCTGGCCAGCGCCGACGTGCTCAAGATCTCGGTGATCGGCCGCCAGACCCACGGCGCCGCGCCCCATCGCGGCATCGACCCCATCGTCGTCGCCTCGCAGATCATCTTAGGCTTGCAGACCATCCACTCGCGCCAGATCGACACCCGCGAGACCGCCGTGATCTCGATCGGCAGCATCCACGGCGGCGTGCGCCACAACATCATCCCCGACCGCGTCGAGCTGGTCGGCACCGTGCGCACCCACAAGCCCGAGGTGCGCCAGGACATCCGCGAGCGCATCGTGCGCACCGCCGAAGCCATTGCCGAGAGCGCCGGGGCGACAGCAGAGGTGTCATGGGGCGACGGCGTGCCCGTGGCCTATAACGAGCCCGAGTTGGTGCGCGCCATGCTGCCGACGCTGCAACGCGTCGCCGGCGCGCCCAAGGTGCGGCGCACCCCGGCCGTGATGGGCTACGAGGACTTTTCCTTCTACCAGCAACAGGTGCCCGGCATGTTCGTCTTCATGGGCGCCCGCCTGCCAAACGTCGCGCCCGCCGACGCCGCCCCCAACCACTCGCCCCGCTTCGTCATCGACGAGGCACACCTGCGCCTCGGCGTGCGCACGCTCGCCAACCTGGCGCTCGATTTTTTGCACGGGAACGGGGGGTGAGCCCATGCACAGCCCCAGCCATCCCGGCGAAATGATCCGCGAGGAGGTCTTGGACCCGCTCGACCTCGATGTGACAAAAGCGGCTGCCGTGCTGGGTGTGACCCGCCCGGCGCTGTCACGCCTGCTCAACGAGAAAGCGGCCTTGTCGCCGGAAATGGCCTTGCGCATCGAAAAGGCCTTCGGGCCAAAGGCCGATCACCTCATGCGCATCCAGCTTGCCCATGACATGGCCCGAGCGCGTGAGAAGGCCGGTCAATTGCAAGTGTCCACGGAGTACGCGCAGCGCCGGCCCGTGTGATGTCGAGACATGCCGGGCGCTGGATTTCTTGCACGGGAATGGCTGGTGACCGTGCCGGCAAGAGAGACAATCCCGACCGCCGCAAGGCCGACGCACGCGGATAGCGGCGCCCGAAGCCGAACGTCGGCTTTCGGGGGAGGGAGAACTTCGGGCAAATTGGGCGACTGGCCTGCTGTGGGAATGATAGCCACTTCCGAAAATAATGCGTAAACGGCTGGCAACTCGTCCTAGTCAGACAGATTGGAGGTCTCTATCGGATAGCCGGCGGCGTCCCAGGCCGGAGCCGCGCCCGGGAAGTAGTACACGTTCGTATACCCCCAGGTTAGCGCCTTCGCGCAAGCCCAGGCCGAGACGGGGCAATACGGTCCCACGCATGACATCACAATCGCGTCGTCCTTTCCGGCGACTTGGGAAAGACGCTCCTCGCTCAAATCCAAATTGATATCGAGGCTCACGGCCCCCGGAACGTGGCCAGTGGCGAACATCCCGCCTGCGCGCACATCGACGAACGTGACGTCGCCGGCATCGAACAAAGCCTTGGCTTGCGGCGCATCGATCTTGGTCGCGCCCTCGACTTCGTACAGGCCATTGTCGTCGCGCGTCATCAGGTCTTGATACTCGGCGAAGCGCTCAGGCTCGCCGGGCCCCTCGGGAACCCCCGCCTTGCGCAAGCCGTCTTGCAAGGCCTCAGTATAGGCCGGATGGTAGGAGAACATGTCCGAATACCACCAAAGCCCCATCTCATGAACACTCATCCGCGTGTAGCCGACTTCGGCCATGGCTTTGTCATAGCTCGTCCTTGTGGCTTCTGCCTCCGCGACGCGCCCGAGATGACCATAGGCGGCGGCGAGCGTCACATAGTCGCGCGAATTCTCGGAATCTTGACTGAGCACCCGTTCCATGAGTTCCGCGGCGTCGGCGTATTGCCCCTGGTGGAACCGCGTCAAGGCTAGCACACGCAAATAGTCCGGTCGGTAATGCGGATCCAACCGCATTGCGATGCGGACGCTTTGCTCGGCTTCCTCGGCGCGGCCGACGGCGTTCAGGATGCGGGCCTTGCTCGCGTAGCTGTCGGGGTTGTTGGGATCGAGGGCTATGGCGCGGTTGATCTCCGCCTCGGCGTCGTCGTCACGTCCCCAGGTCGCAAGCATTTCGGCCGATATCCGATAGGTCTCGGATGTCGGTGTTATTGCCCTGGCTTTGTCGAGATTGGCTCTGGTTTTATCAAAGGCGCGGTCCCACTCGAAACCGTGGGCATTTTCCCAATTCAGGGTGACCCTGTCCCAGTATGCCGCCGCCAGCCCGGCATAGGCGCGGCTGTAGCTCGAATCGAGCTCGATGGCTTTCTCGAACAGGGCAATCGCCTTGAGGTTGTCGTCCGGAGTCTGCCTGCGGTAGTGCTCCCAGCCCTGCAGGAAAGTGTCGTAAGCCTCGACGACATAGGTCTCGGCTTCTCCCGCGATCGGTGAATTGGCGACAGTCAATGCGATCGCCAGATTGGCGACGATCTGCCCGAGAACCTGGTCCTGAAGCTCGAAAACGTCTGCGAACGGCGCTTCATAGCGCTCGGCCCAGAGGTGGTGGCCGGTCAGTGCATCGATAAGCTGGGCATTGATCCTGACCGTGTCCCCGGTCCGCCGCACGCTGCCTTCCAGCACGTATTTCACGCCGAGGTCCGCAGCCACGGCCTGCACCTTGGTCGGCTTGCCCTTGTAGGTGAAGGACGAGTTGCGCGCGATGACGAACAGATCCTGAATCTTGGACAGGTCCATGATCAGGTCCTCGGTCAGGCCGTCGG
>CAZVDW010000188.1:0-3009 GCA_964625645.1 uncultured Rhodospirillaceae bacterium | reverse complement strand
TGGCCGACGAGCCCGCGCGCACGCACTCGCTCACACCGGCCTGGCCAAGCCAGGCATCGGTCTTGGCATCGCCGTGGGAGCGGCTGGCGACGGCGACGGGACCCGTGGCAGGCAGCGGGCGCGCCGCGATGGCTTGGCGCTCGCCGCCCGCAATGCGCCAGGCACCGTCGCCGACGCTGCCGAGATAGGCCTCGCCCTTGGCCGGCAGGTCGATGACCCCGAGCGTCGGCGCGCGGGCCTCGATCAAGGCGATGTTGACGGTGTATTCGTCGCGCCCGGCGACGAACTCGCGGGTGCCGTCGAGAGGATCGACCAGCCAGAAGCGCTCGCCGACTTGCGGCACGATGCCGGCGGCAACGCTTTCCTCGGCAATGATCGGGATATCCGGCGTCAATGCCGCGAGGCGCGCGACGATGAAGGCGTTGGCGGCCTCGTCGGCCTCGGTCACGGGCGAGGCGTCGGATTTTTGGCGCACCGCCACACCGCGCGCGCGGATGCCCTCGATCAGCACCCCCGCCGCGTGCGCGATGGCCACAATGGCGTCGCGATCCATGCTCAGCCCCGCTGCGAGAAGGTGCGATCGACGTGCTTCAGCAGCGCCGCCACGCAAGCCGCGATGTCGCCCTCGGCGGCATCGACTATCAGATCGGGCGCAGCGGGCGCTTCATAGGGCGCCGAGACGCCGGTGAAGTCGGCGATCTCGCCGGCGCGAGCGCGGGCGTAAAGCCCTTTCGGGTCACGGCCCTCGCAGGTCGCCAGATCGGCCTTGACGTAGACCTCCTGGAAGGCGCCGGCGCCGGCCAGACGCTCGGCCGCGGCGCGGGCGCGGGCGCGGTCGGCGACATAGGGCGAGATGAAGGCCGAGATGACCAGCATGCCGGCATCGGCGAACAGCGCCGCCGCCTCGCCGACGCGGCGGATGTTCTCGGCCCTGTCCTCCGGCGAAAAGCCGAGATTGGCGTTGAGCCCGGCGCGCACGTTGTCGCCGTCGAGCACATAGACCTGGTAGCCGCGCTGGAACAGCTCGCGCTCGCAGGCCTGCGCCAGGGTCGACTTGCCCGAGCCCGAGAGGCCGGTGAGCCAGATCACGCCGCCGACATGGCGGTTGCGCCCGGCACGCTCACCTGCGGCGACCGCGTGACCGACCTCGGTGATGTTGGTCGACTTGACCGAGACCAGGGCGCGCTGGTCGGGATAGCCTTCCATGCTGATGATGCCGCCGCCGGCAATACGCCAGTCGTCGACCAGGACGAAGCGTCCGGTGGCTGCGCTGCGGCTGTGGGAATCGAGCGCCAACAGGCGGTCGGCCCGCAACACCACCTCGGCGACGGCGTTTTCCGGCACGCTGCCCGAAGCGGCGGTGGAAAGGTCGCTGGCATCGATGACGCGCTCGACCGACTGCACGGTGACGCCGACCTCAGCGGTATTCAGCTTCATGGTGTAGCGCGCGCCGACGCCGAGGGGCTTGGCATCGAGCCAGAAAATCCGGCCGCGGAAGACATCGCTTTCCAGCGGCGGCGCATCGAGGTGGCTGACGACCTCGCCGCGCTCGACGAAAAGCGGCGCGTCGAGGGTGATGCCGATGCTGTCGCCGGCGCCGACCTCGAGCGGTGCCGCGGCCGCCCAGGCCTCGATGCTCGCCACATGCGCGGTCTTGTTCGAGGGCGAGAACAGCACCCGGTCGCCCTGGCGCAGCACGCCGGTCTCGAGGCGCCCGGCCAGGATGCGGCGATCGTCGAATTTGTAGACGTCCTGGATGGGCAGGCGCAACGGCAGGTCGCTGGTCCGGGGCGCCGGCTCGAAATGGTCGAGCGCCTCGAGCACCGTCGGCCCGTCATACCAGGCTGTGTCCTTCGAGCGCTCGGCAACATTGTCGCCGTCGCGCGCGGAGACCGGGATGACGAAGCGCGGCACCACGCCGAGCTCGCTGAGATAGGCCAGCATCTCGGCCTCAACGCTGCGGATGCGGTCGCGGTCATGGCCGATGCGGTCGATCTTGTTGATCAGCACCATGACCTGGGAAATACCGAGCAAATGCAGCAGATAGCCATGGCGCCGCGACTGTTCGCGCACGCCCTCCTCGGCGTCCACCAGCAACAGCGCGGCATCGGCCTGGGCGGCACCGGTGACCATGTTGCGCAGGAACTCCTTGTGCCCCGGGGCGTCGATCAGCACATAGTCGCGCTGGTCGGTCTTGAACCAGACATGGGCGGTATCGATGGTGACCGCCTGGTCGCGCTCGCCCTGCAGGGCATCGGTGAGGAAGGCCCATTCGAAAGGCATGCCGCGGCGTAAGCACATCTCGCGGATGGCCTCGCTGCGGCCTTCGGGCAGCGAGCCGGTGTCGTGAAACAGGCGGCCGACCAGGGTCGATTTGCCGTGGTCCACATGGCCGACGATGACGATCGGCAGGCGCTCTCGGCTCAGCATGCTCACAAGTAGCCGTCGGCGCGCAGGCGCTCGAAGGAATCCTCGGCCTCGTGGTCCATGGCCCGGCCGGCGCGCTCGGGCACGCGCGTGGTTTCCAGCTCGGCGATGATCTCGGCCACGGTGTGCGCCTCGCTGGGGACGGGGTTGGTGATGTCCTGGTCGCCAAGCGAGCGGTAGCGCTTGCCGTCGCGCGCAAAATAGAGGTCGACCACGGGAATGCCTTCGCGTTCCACGTAACGCCAGATATCGGCCTCCGTCCAATGCAGCAGCGGGTGGATGCGCAGATGGCTGCCGGGGGGGAAGTGCGTGTTGTACTGATCCCAGAATTCCGGCGGCTGATTGCGCACGTCCCAGGCCGAGCCGATGCCGCGGGGCGAGAAGACGCGCTCCTTGGCGCGGCTGCCTTCCTCGTCGCGGCGAATGCCGGCGATCAGGCCGCTATAGCCGAGCTCGGCCACCACCGCCTTCAGCCCTTCGGTCTTGCGCGCCGCCGAGCGCGCCGCCGGCGGCAGGCTCTGGTCCACCGCCGCGATCGGCGGACAATCGCGCACCACCAGCTCCAAATTCCATTCGGCTGCG